>JAQCIJ010000004.1 GCA_027592135.1 bacterium
GATCTATGCCGAGCTGGGATACATTAGAAGCATTGAAAGAAAAAAAGATGCCGCTGATTCGCAGTGATCAGTCGTTTGAGAAGGTAGATGAGGTGGCAGCTACGCTGAGGGCTGCGCTTTAGCGAGAAAAATACGCCTTTTTCCTAAACCGTAACGTCACAAACACCCACACCCACTTAAACCAATCGGTCCAGTTAATCTTCTTCCCTTCCTCCATACTTCTAGGATGATAACTAATGGGTTGCTCTTGTATATCTACACCGTTGCGAAGCACCATCACCGTAAGCTCTGGATCGAACCGGAAGTCGTTTTCTTTAAGAGGCAGTGTCTGTAGAAGATCGTTTCGAACCATCTTGTAACATGTTGGCTGGTCTGTGAGATGTGAACCAAAGAGAATGTTGCACACATACGTTAGTGACGTGCCGCCAATAAAATGACCAAAGTGCACAAACTGCTTTTGTTGTTTTAAACGACGAGAGCCCCAGAGCGCTTTTAAATCATGTTGTTCTGCATACTCTAAAAGCCCTGGGATTTCTTCTGGATCATATTCGAGGTCTGCATCTTGGACAATGACATACCGACCAGTAGCTGCTTGATATCCTTTGCGTACCGCAGAACCTTTACCGCCGTTCTTTTTCGTCATCACGGTGTCTTGGTCTCGTGCAATTTCTTGCAGGATAGAAAGAGAGTCATCTTTGGATCCATCATCCACAAAAATTACTTCAGCAAACTCTCCACATGCATCAAAAATACGCTGCGCAATCTCGCGAAGAGTAGGCTCTTCGTTGTAGACAGGGACGACAATAGAAAGACGTAGCATGGAAGTGGATAGTGGGTAACTATTGCATTGCAAGAACAAGACGGTTAATACATGAGTCAAGACTGTGACTACTCTCTATCGTAGCACGCAATGTATCACAAAGACGTTGTCGATCTTCATCGGAAAGCGTAAGAATGCTCTGAGTATGCTGCAATAATGATTCTGGAGTCGCTGTACATTCTTTAGGAAGTACTGAAGAAGCAGCTTCACTTACAGATACAACCGGGCAACCACACGCCATCGCCTGCAAAACAACCTTATCTAATCCTCCTTGAGATGCATGCATAAACACATCCGCACGCTGCAAGAGTAGCGGCATAGTATCTGGAGAAACCCATCCCATTTCGGTGCGATCTGCAATATTCAAACGGTGCATTAATTCTTTAAGGTCACGCTCTACTGCTTTATCTGCATCAGTAATCGTTCCTCCTGCAATAGTAAGGCGGCAGTGCTCTGGCAACTCCGCAAATTTCTTTACGATAACTTCGTAGTGTTTAATTGCAGTAATTCTTCCTACTGCAACAATGTGCCCTGGTTCGCGCTTGGAACTATCAGGTTTAAACTGATCGATATCAATACCGTGCCCCGTAATCACCTGCTTCTTCGCAAGCTTCGGCAAACCGTGCGCAGATGCTGCAAAGACTTTTTTTACAAACAGTAGTGCAACAGAAAGCTTCCAGCTTCCACGCTTTATTTCGTACCACAGATACATCGGCTTTCGCAGGAGTATCCACACAGGAGCTCCGATGATTATCCAAATAGGAGTCATGTGTACAAATACGCGATCATAATCGTTTCGGGCACCCCAAATGAGCTTCCAAAACACAAAAACTTGAGAGACGTTTCCGCGGCCCTGTTGTTTTTCTAAGCTCATCACCTGTACGTTTTTCGCTAATGTATTTGCTCCAACCTGTTGGCCAATAACCGTCACACTCTCACAATGTAATGCAAATTCATTAATCCATCGACAAAAGAACCCTAGAATTGGATCTGCCTTGTCTACCTTCTGTGTGATGATAAGGAGTTTCATGCCTGCTTCTTAAGAAATTCTGCATACTGACGTATCAGCTTTGTGCGCTCATACATATCGAGAACCTTTTTTGCTTCTTCCCCTAAAGACTCTTGCTGTTTCTCATTACCGAGCAACATCCCAATTTTCTTCGAAAGATCATCTGCAGTTCCTGTAGTAAAAATACCATTCTCCCCATCGGTAATAACCTCTGGCATCACACCAACACGCGTAACGATCACCGGCATACCACAAGCCATAGATTCAAGGGCGATACGTGGTCCACCTTCACTTTTGCTATTCATCACAAAAATACGTGCAGTCTGGATGGCACCACTTACAGCCTCCTGAGTTGGTAGCCACCCTAAAAATGTCACCCTATTATCTATACCCATTCTCTTCACCTTAATTTCCATCTTTGCACGCTCTGGCCCATCACCAATAACAAGAAGACGCGCAGTTTGCAAAATGCCAATAGCATCGATCAGTTCGGATAACCCCTTGTTTGCGACAAGCCTTCCGCAAAACGATACATCGTATAATACTGGAGGCTTTATCGCAGTTGTTAAAATGTCCTTATCAAGATACAGAGAAGAGATATTTTCAATCTTCTTCCATTCAACACCCCATGCGCACAATTGCTTTTCTACAGTATCATTCACTACGCGAACAGCACGAGCATTCTTTGCATCAGTACTGATATATATCTTGGACATCCATCTTCCAATACGTTCAGAAAGAGAAGCCGCCTTCGGCCATCCAACAATATGGTGTATCTCAACGACATACGGCACCTTTGTTATTGTATGAAGTTTCCGTGCTCCAATACCATTATAAAATGGAGGGTAATCGTGCACAGTCATCACATCGTGACCATATTGCTGTATAAGGTGCTTGCCACGATTGACGATCCACGGAACCTGAAACAGAAGCGACTGAGGACATGGATGAAAAAATACCTCTCCACCCTCTTTTACATCTGATACTAATCTCTGGCCAGACTCTGATGCTTCGACAGATTTTTCTGGAATACGAGGACAGATCACATCGATACGATCGAAGTGTTTACGCAGCTCCTGAAGCGTGTACCAAAACGCGCCCATCTTGCCCTGCAAAATCGATCGGTCGCCAGAAATCATCAATAGCTTCATATACGCTAATTATACAGGAACTCTCAACCCTCAACTCTCAACTCTCAACTATTTTTCTCTAAAATATCAAGAAATAACTGAGTATGATCTTCTGCTACCACCCCCCAACTCCGTCCATCAATCTTCTTTGAAGCAGCTTCAGCAATAAACTCATATCCTTGCTTCACCCGATTGATCTCTTCGACAATTTTTTTCACAGAAGAAAGATCTGCAGCAACCATACCTTGGCGCAATGATTCACTGAGTCCGTTTTGATCAGTAAGCAACACCGGAAGTCCTACAGACCGCGCTTCGAGTGCTGTGTTCGGGCTGATATCAGTAAGTGAAGGCAAGACGAGAAGATCATGCTTCCCAAAAATTTCATACTTCTCTTTTCCGGTAAGCGGAGCGACAAAACGAATACGGGTATCCAGACCCAAACGTTCTACAATTTTACGAAGCATAATATCCTGTG
The DNA here is from genome assembly GCA_027592135.1 of bacterium. Classification (GTDB taxonomy): domain Bacteria; phylum Patescibacteriota; class Gracilibacteria; order Peribacterales; family Peribacteraceae; genus UBA2170. Next base: position 3,435 of record JAQCIJ010000004.1, read on the forward strand.
GCCCGTCACCGACAATCGTCAGTAGTGCATCTGGAATTTGCGCAACTGCTTCTATAAGTGTTGGGATCTGTTTAAAGTGTACAAATCGACCCAAAAAGAGAAGCCGAAACGGCTTTTGTTGTACGTGATGCTCCATAGGTACAACCATCTCCAGCTCCAGTGCATTTTCGATAACAGAATGTGAAGGTAGTTTCTTATAGGCATCTGTATAAATACATTTCTGAAAATCCGTCGAAAATACAACGTGATCAAATGATCGTATCAATAAACTAACGAACCAACGAACCAACGAACCAACGAATCCTTGCGACACATACCACTCCCGCAACCCCTTTCCTCCTCCGAAGTCCGTGTACCGTTCCCAGAAAAAGTCTCCACCAAGTCGAAGTACCCTCTTAGGTTTTTTGAGTCCTGATAGCATCAGAGGAACTCCGCAGCTAATCGAAGAGAATGCATACACTACGTCCGCATCACTCCCAATCTCTCGTAGCTTCTTTGCATATTGAAACCAACGAAGTAGCGGGATAGATCTTGATACACTTTCCACTTTCCACTTCTTGTCGGCCATAGCCTTGGCGTCGGCTGATCCACTTTCTGTCTTTGCGCCGTAGGTAACAACAACCACCTCATGCCCTTTCTTTGTAAGGCGGTCAGCAAGTTGGCGACAATACGTCGCAGGTCCTCCTATTTGTGGAGGATAAATACCCGTTGCTAAAACAATGTTCATAAGGGGCTCTTGATATTTTTTAAAGCGAGGTTCGTAACCTGAGTATAGCGTTGTGTCGTGCGAATGTTACTGTGTCCAAGAAGTGCCTGCACATAACGAATATCTGTTCCATTTTCTAACAGATGGGTGGCAAAACTATGACGAAGTGAATGAAAAGTTGCTGGCTTGATAATATCTGCCCTGAGTAATGAACGCTTAAAAACTGCTTGCAAAGAACGTTCTGTCATTTTTCCACCAAACTGACTAGGGAAAAAAAATTCCTGTGCTGTTTTTCCATGAGAGAATGCACGCAATTTATCGCAAAGAGATGCTGGAATAATGCTCACACGATCTTTATCACCCTTTGCATGTTTAAGGTAAATTGTGAGCTGCTCACAATCAATATCAGCAACACGAAGAGAAACAACCTCACTAATCCGCAAGCCAGCACCGTAGGCAAGTGCAATCATAGTTCTGTGTTTTGTATTTTCTACAGAATCTATAATACGTGCTATGTCTGATCTAGATAATACAACCGGTAATCGCTGATGTGTTTTTGCAAGACGCAGATTCACTGCGCACGAAGTAGACATAATATGCCTGTAGAAATACTGAATGGAATGCAATGCAATATTCGCTGTTCGAGATGATTTTCCAGAATCAAGCACATGAAGCAAATACGCCTTTATATTCTCAACATCCGGCTGCTCTAACCCTGTTTTTTTGTACTGAAAATACTGCCGAAGAGCACCTGTATATGCCAAAATTGTCTTTCGACTATAGTTTCTCAGCCGAAGCTCCTGTTCAAATTTGTTAAGTAGATTTTCCAATTTATTCGCATAATAGACACATTTTTACATATTTCAAGTATTTTATTCGCATAAAAACGAGTTGTGCGAAATATACTTTTCCTTTTGCGGGCAAAGTCCTTTGCCTATTCAATAATAGGCAAATTGGATTTTCTTTTTTAATAGAGGGGAAAATTATTCTGCTCTTAAACGTCAGTAACAGAATCATCTGGTTCTTCATCATTACCTTCAAAACCGTTAATTCCTCTTATCGTTTCCAAATCAAATCTATCCAAATTAACGGCATCTATTTTTTCACCATCAGACTCATAATCCCCAGACAAAATATAATCCTTAAACGCCTCTCGAATAAATTTGGGTAAGCGTGTTTTAACTCTTCTTCTTACTTGTTCCCTAAACTTTTCAAAAACATCCTCGTCAAATTCTGCTGAAATCCTACCATAATCAACATTGGCGTCAGCCTCATATTCTCTCATATCTACAACCCATTCAGAGTCAGGAATGTATAAACCAGGTCTTAACTCAGAACCCTTATTGATTCCAAAAGACAAAACTACACCATTACCATTTTCATGCCATTGCTTTTGTACGCCTTCAATACTGCTCGCATCTGATCCTATAGTTATTTTACCACTTTTAGACATCCACCAATCAATGCCACCTTCAAATTTTTCTTTTAACTCAAAGGTGTCATCAAGAACAGCAACATCAACATCCTTATGCTTTGCTAAGTCTTCGGGTTTTCTTCGTTGACTCCAAACAGCTTCTGCCAGTCCACCAATTAAAATTCCCACAGCCTCTCTAGTTCGTAGTATTTCATGAGCAATTTGCATACCCTCCAAACCTTTTGAGGCATTAGGAATATCTGGATGCCTTAATTTTTGCTCCAGTAAAAGCAAATGCTTTAGACCTAATTTTTGCTCTTGGCTAAGCTCAAGACGATGATCTAAACTCAATGACATCCGCATCATAAGCGATAAGATAATTAATGTATAAGTATTAAAGTACAATATCATCATTCTGTCAAGTCCTGTGCGCAGAAAAACAATAACATAAGGAGTTTTGGCTCGCAAAATTCACCCATTTTTCCCCTCTTTTGCTCGCCAAAACAAATCCAATTTGCCTTTTATTATTGAAAAGCAGTTCTGCTATCGCAGAAAAAAGAAAAAGTATACATCGTACAACAATGACTATGCGGTTCATTCCTTCGCTTCGCTCAGTCATTCTCCCACATTTGCCAGTGGTACGCTTTCAGCGTATTTTACCACTGGCAAACGTCGCATAGTCATGGACGTTAGCTGAAATATTCCTTTTCTTTTCTGGGCTATCGCCCAATTGTTTTAAAAATTTTCAAATTTCTTTTTCTTTATTTTTAGAGGGGAAGATTGGTGTCCCGCCTAGGGGCGGGACGATTTATTTATAAGAGGAAATGAAACTTAATTACGTCAATTTTAAATTCACCATACCTTAAACCCAATCGCCACCTTTTAAGAAAGTAAAACGCGGTGCGATCCAATAATTGCTGTTTCGCTCCCTTCTGCCGGCGAGCAGACAAAATCCTTTAAATTTTAAGTAAAAAATGAGATAATTAGCTCATTATGACTACAAAAATATGCAAAACAATACCGCTCGCACTTCTTTTACTTTTTGTGCTTGTACCCGCCATCGCCTCCGCCCATCAACCTCGGATCGTAGAAAGTGATGCAACGCAAGTAGTAGACCCAGAAATATCCAAGGCCTATTACGCCACCCTCACTGGCTCGCCACACACCTACACCATCGATTCACCAGTTGATTTTGATCTATATGTCAGCATTTTGGTGCCAGATATAAAGTCGGCCGACAAAAGCACGGTGGCGGAAATTTCTAAAGCAGGTGTGCTGGTAGCCACCGTTGGCGGAAGTGACGCCTCGTGGAAAAGTTTCTTTGAACCTTTTGGGCAAAGTAGCTATCTCGACGGTGGCGAATACAAAGCCCGCGCCGAGGCCGGAGTCTACACCATCATAGTGAGAAGCGAGAACAACGACAGTAAGTATTCGCTCGCCGTAGGCGAGATAGAGGCGTTTGATGGGGCGGAAGGCATGAATGCGCTCTCTATTATTCCAGAATTAAAAAGAGACTTTTTTGAAGAATCCCCGATAAGCTTTATCAAATCTCCCTTTGGCTGGGGGCTCATCGTCGTGATGTATCTACATGCCGGCATTGTCGGCCTTATTTACCGAGCGATTTTGAAAAAGTTTGCCAAGAATTCCCCCCGAGGAGCCACTCGAAACATAGGTAAAGCCGACCGCTTGCTCCGGCTAGCAATAGGCGTAGGATTACTCCTATGGGCCATCACGACCACGTGGAGCCCGATCCTCATCTTCTTCTCCGGCTTCGCACTATTTGAAGCAATCTTTAGCTGGTGTGGCTTCTACGCCGCGCTAGGGAAGAATACCTGTCCAATAAATTAATTTATATGAATGAAAAAATATTATACGCAGAATTATTGAAACCATCATGGGCTCCGCCGAGCTGGGTTTTTGGGCCGGTGTGGACGGTAATCTATGCGATTATTGCCGTATCTTTCGGCACGATTTTTTATAAAGCATTCACCAAGCAGATTCCGTGGATGGTAGCTTTGCCTTTTGCACTCAACCTTCTTTTCAACTTCGCTTTTACCCCAATACAATTTGGTTTGGTAAATAATTTTCTTGCATCAATCGACATCTTGCTCGTCGTCGGCACGCTCGTATGGGCGCTCTACGCGGTTTGGCACAATGTGCCTGAGCTCCGCTGGGTCGTTTACGCCAACATCCCGTATCTTTTATGGGGAACATTTGCTACGACTGTCCAATTAGCCATTACATACTTAAATAAATAATATGTTTATAAAACTATACGCAATTGCATTACCGGTATTCTTTGCCATCGACATGTTCTGGCTTGGAGTCGTATCTAAGAATTTTTATCGAGCCCAAATTGGTACACTAATGAAAAGTGATGTGAATTGGGCTGCGGCAATTATTTTTTATTTGATATTCATTGCTGGTCTAGTGGTATTTGTAATTTCTCCTGCCGTGGAAAAGGGATCATGGGTCCACGCACTTCTTTTTGGCGCGCTGTTTGGCCTCGTGTGCTACGCGACCTACGACCTAACGAATTTGGCGGTCGCCAAGGATTGGCCACTTTTGGTTACCATTGTTGACTTGGCATGGGGGGCGGTACTTGCGGCTTCTGTTTCCACGATAACCTATTTCATCGCAAGCAAAATCGAACTATGAGTTATTTCTTAACCCTCATTTTAATATTGTTCGCATACATGAGCCTGTGGTTCGTAGTTTCTTTGATCAAAAAAAGAAACGATGTGGCGGATGTGGCTTGGGGGCTTGGTTTTGTGCTTATGACATGGGCGTCTTTTTTCCTTTCGGGTGATTCCGGTGTTCGAGGATTGCTCGTGGGTGTTTTAGTAAGTATCTGGGGCTTGCGTTTGGCGTGGCATATTCATGCGCGCAACAGGGGCAAGGCAGAAGATTATCGGTATCTCGCATGGCGCAAAGAGTGGGGCAAGTGGTTTTATCCGCGCTCCTATCTGCAAGTGTATCTTTTGCAAGGAATGTTTTTGTTTCTGATTGTCATGCCGGTGCTGCTCATCAATAAACATGCGGGGGCGGAGCTTGGTTTGTTAGATTTTATCGGCGTAGCAGTTTGGTTTCTCGGTTTTTTCTTTGAGGCTGTTGGCGACGCGCAATTGGCTCGGTTTATAAAAGATCCCACAAACAAAGGCAAGCTCATGCAAAGCGGGCTGTGGGCACATACTCGCCATCCAAATTATTTCGGCGAGGTTACCCAGTGGTGGGGTATCTGGCTTATAGCGCTTTCTATTCCGAACGGCATGCTTGCAATAATTGGTCCGATTACGATTACCTTTTTAATACTAAAAGTTTCCGGCATTCCGATGCTTGAAAAAAAGATGGCAGGGCACCCGGACTTTGCGGAATACAAGCGTAAAGTGAGTGTATTTGTTCCATTACCTAGAAAATAATTATGATTAATTTAGATTTTATTGGTTTATTTGTTCTCATTGCCGGATTTATCATCGGCCTTGGCGCGGTAACAGTTATTGATATTCACGGATTTTTAGGGAGAAAATCACAGTATTGGACTGAGGCCACGACACGCACGCACAAGGTTACCAAGCCAATAATCTGGGCCGGCATTATGCTCGCGTTAATTGGCGGAGCGATATTTTTTAGAAACGAAGCTTTTGCAGGTATTCCATTTTACCTTTCTATCATTGCTGGAGTGCTTATTGTAAACGGCCTATTTTTATCATTCAGTGTCAGTCCATATCTTTTACAAAAAGAAAGAGATGGGAAGGCTGGAGAACTTTTACCTCAGTCTTGGCAGAATAAAATAATAGTAAGTCTCATATTTTCCGACCTTGGCTGGTGGGGAGGGTTACTATTACTTGTCTTTTATCTGGTAAATCAGAACTGATATGCGAAAAAAAACAGTCATTGTGAATGACAAGATGCAAAAAAATTATAAATATGTTTTAACCGAGCCTGTCGAAAAAAATTTTGACCCCGAATTCAAACCGGAACTCACACCAAAAGAAATGCTGGAATTGGGCGTTTTTGGAGGTAAATATATGACGGATTGCCGTAATGAGTTTCCGGAATCTTGGTTTAAAAAAGCAAAGCTTTGCAGTCAGTTTCATAATCCAAAACTTAATTTTTTTGGAGTAAATGCCTCACAGCCATTATCTGAATGGCGGCGAAAGGACTGGATCTATCCGGAAGATCCGCGTGGATGGTTTCAGTGGTATTGCCGTTATTACATGGGACGACGTTCCGTTGATGATGCAAGGCAAATCAAAAGATGGAAAGCCTATCGCAGACATTTATCTCAGGTAGTTAAAAACTGCATACCCGGAGATTTTTCTTGTAGGCCCAAACAAAGACAGTCTTTACTTCATTGGGCATACAACTCGAGAAAGGTTTGAGGTCGGGGACAATTCACCCCTTTTGTTCCCCTCTTGCCCCTCCCTCAAACAGAAAATGGGAGTTTTGGGCTTTGGGAATTCACCCCTTTAATTCCCCTCTTCCCAAAACCCAAAACAGAAAATCTTATTTTGCCACAATTAGAAAAAAGAAGACCAGAAGGAAACGAATAATAAGGATGAGAAAAAATTACATCGCCTAACACAGTATATCTGGCTCGCTCCTGCCGTCGCTCGACCCATATTTGCCAAAAACTAATTGATTGTAAAGGAATTTTGGCAAACATCAGATATACTGAAACGTTGTACGAAATAATTCGCTTTGGCGGATACTGAAGCAAGTGAATACTTTGACGACGGAGAAGTACATGGTGCGCGAAAAAGTCTTGGAAACTAAGCGTACTTCGCTTTATACCAAGCAATCGTCTCTTGTAGCCCCTGCTCAAACTCCATCTTCGGAGCCCATCCCAATGTGCGTGTTTCGGATGAATCGACTGCGTACCTCCAATCGTGTCCTTTGCGATCTTCGACAAACGTAATCAAGTCATGTGGCTTGTCTACGATATCTAAAATCATCTTCGCTACTTCGATGTTTTCAAATTCACGATCGATTCCAACATTAAAGATACGACGTTGATCGGACTTCCAATCTACCGTGAGAATCGTTTCGATAGCATCGCAATGGTCTCCGACGTAAATCCAATCACGCTTATTTTTACCAGTACCAAATATTGGCACAGGCTTATCTGTCAATGCATTGCGAATAACCGTTGGAATAAATTTCTCATCTGCCTGATGCGGTCCGTAATTATTGGTACATCGTGTTATCACCGCCTGCACATCAAAGGTTCGAATAGCTGCGAGCACAAGCATCTCTGCAGCTGCTTTAGAGGCGGAGTACGGGCTACTAGGATGTAATGCGTCATGTACTGTGCAAGAAGGATCATCGTCCCCTACATCGCCATACACTTCGTCTGTCGAAATATGAATAAGACGAACAGTTGGGTGTTCTTTGATCACTTCGAGTATCGCCTGCGTCCCAATAACATTGGTATGCAAGAAAGGCGTCGCATCAGAAATGGAATTATCGACGTGCGATTCTGCGGCAAAGTTGATGACCGTATCAATAGAGTGATGCGTAATAAGTGATGAGACAAGTTTCTGATCTGCGATGTCTCCTTCGACAAAAGTAATCTTGTCTGCAACAGGATCTAAGAAGCTTTTATCCGCTGCATACGTCAGCTTATCCAGCACAACGATAGTGTCCTCTGGATTTTTTTTCACATGCCGGAGTACGAAATGTGACCCAATAAAGCCAGCGCCTCCAGTAACGAGCAAATTCATGGCCTAAGGATACCGAAGAATCAGAGGAAACCGAAGAATCCGATCGAAATTTTGCTATAATAGGCCCATGAAAGGAATCCTTATCTGCGGCGGAACAGGCTCGAGATTGCGTCCTCTTACGGATATCACGAATAAGAGCCTATTGCCGGTATATGACAAACCATTGATCCATTACCCTCTTTCGGTCCTTTTAGATGCTGGAATCACCGAAATCATTGTCGTTACTGGAACAGAACATATAAACCAAATACAAGAGTACCTCATAAAGAATGATCTCTATCACTGCAATTTTACCTTTAAAGTACAAGAGAAACCTGGCGGCATCGCACAAGCTCTTGGACTTGCAGTAGATGAATGTTCTGATGGCGAGTCTATCTGTGCCATTCTCGGAGATAATCTCTATTTTGATACGACTGCAGACACGATAAAAGCATTCAAATCAGGAGGACATGTATTTCTGAAAGAGGTAGAAGATCCAGAACGGTTCGGCGTCGCAGAGCTTGAAGGAGCTACTGTTGTATCCGTAGAAGAAAAGCCTACAGACCCAAAAAGCAACTTAGCTCTTACGGGTCTCTATCTATTTGATAGTCGCTGCTTTGATGTTATTGCTAACCTCAAACCTTCTGCAAGAGGGGAACTCGAAATTACCGATATGGTAAACTGGTATCTTCAGCAAAAAGAACTAACAGCAACAGTGCTGCAAGATGAATGGATCGATGCTGGGACATTTGAAAGCTTGCATAAAGCTGCAGTACTTGTACGTGAGAAGAACATTTAATATAGCTTCGCATACTCCCCTGCTATCACCTGCCAATCAACGTTCTGCGCACGTGCAGCACCTGCTGTGGTTATACGGTGTTTAAGATCCTGATCTTCCATCAGTCTGTTGATAGCATTCACTGCAGCCTGCACGTTATCTGGTGGAACAAGCAGTCCTGTTTTTTCATGATCGATACTATCGGGAATACCTCCAACAGTTGTTCCAATTACTGCACACCCTGCAGCTTGTGCTTCGAGGAATACATTTCCAAGCGCCTCGCTGCGCGATAATCCACAGAAGATCTCCGCCTCGGCATACTCACCTGCAATGCTCTCTGGTGATATGTATCCCAAGAACTCTACGTGATCAGAAATACCTAAATCCTTTGCCAATGACTCCAAATTCTTTCGCTGCGACCCATTACCAACAACCCGTAACTCGTAACCCGCAACTCGCAACTGACTCACGGCAGTGAGCAATGTATCCACCCCCTTCCACTTCTCCAATCTCCCTACAAAAAGAATACGACCACGCACTTTTTCGACCCGATCTCTCGCATCAGCAAGCTGTGCGGTATTAATTCCATTGGATATCAATCGAACATCATTGCGTCCAAGATCCTGGATCGACCCTGCAAGCACACGACTAATACACGTAACGGTATCTGGAGACCGAACGATAAATCCTTTTAAGAAACTACGATTAGTGGTCTGACATGTAAGAATCTTCTTCGGAGCTTTGCAAAAAACAAGAGCGAGCCCTGCAAACGTTTCGAGCACTGCATGAATAACATCTGGCTTGATCTTTCGTACAGCAAATGGAGCTAAAAATGGATAGAGCCACTTATCAAATGTGTATCCAAACCCAACTCTAATAACACGAACTCTTCCCTGAAGAAGATCTCTCTTTGGTAAACTCCTACGCATCCTTGCAGTCACAATCGTAAAATTAAACTGATCTGCCAATACTAATGGAACCTCCTCTGCACACGCCTCAGCTCCAGAGCGGAGAGGCGAGAGGAAGGCCGAGAGGATAACTACCTTCTTAAGGGGCATGGAAATAGTATTAATGGGTAAGGGAAAACTTACAATCCCTTATCCCATAATACTTACCCCGTAATACTAAAAAGATCCTGATACTTCTTCCCCACAATCTTCCAATCAAACACCTCCTCTATCCTTTTCCTCGCTGCCTCTCCCATCATCCTGCGCTTAGCAGGGTCATCAAGAAGTCTTGCAACATGTGCACGCAAAGCCCCACGATCTCCCGCAGGAAAACACAGTCCAGAGACACCATTTTGCACGAGATAGGTATTGCCACCAACGGCAGAGACAATGCACGCACAACCACTACTCATCGCTTCCATAACGGCATTACTCAACCCCTCACTGTGACTTGGCATTACAAAAATATCTGTAGCAGCGAGTACTTCTGGAATATCATGACATAGCCCAGTAAATTTCACCTCTCTCTGATATTCTTCTACGAGAGGGTGATTATCTTTATACCATCCAACAACTTGCAGCTTAAGCATCGTATACTCCGCCTTCAGGGGAACAAGTGCAGCCAAGAAATCATCCACTCCTTTAATGGATTCAAGTCGACCAACATAGGAAACTGTGATTTGTGATTTGTGATTTTTGTTGGGTTGCTCATCACTCGTAACTCGTAACTCGTAACTCGTAACATCTATCCCCGTCGGTATCACCTCCGTCTTCTTATGAATCAAAAGTCGTCGAAGCAAACATGTTGGCTGTGGATGAAACGTCACAACGCGAGAAGCGCAGAGAAGAATCAACCACCCTCCAGTCCATGCATAAATCGCAGCGCACACTTTCGGAAGCCATCCTCTCGGCCACCAATTCATTCCCACAAAGGCATCCGTCAGTACCAAAACTTTATAACCAGTTAGCCGCAAAGCAATCACACTAAACGACGTCCAAAATAATAATTTATTACACACAATATGATCGGGCTTCTCCTTCTTAATAAGCTTGCGAACATACCCCGTAAACCCAAAAGCAATCCCGTAGTTCCATGGATCTGGTAAAAAAACATCCTGCATCCGATGAATCTCGAGAGTCTGCGAAACTTTTTCCACTTTCCGTTTCTTGCCGGCCATAGCCTTGGCGTCGGCTGGTCCGTTTTCCACTGTACTCATACAAATAACGATAACCTTAAAGCCTATTCGCTGCCAAAGTTCTGCAAGTTTTACTGAACTCACCATCCAGCGATGCTCCTCTTTCCAATACGGACTAATAAGTAAAATAGTTTTCATAATTCTTAATTCTTCCCAGATTGGTTATCCAAATCTTTCAATGCTAATTTGCGAATAACACGTGTCTGACGTTGTTCCAATGCTTCGATACGCACGATCAGATAAAAGACAATAAAGAGTACGACAGCGAGAGTGGTAACCAGTACGGCATTCTCTCGATCTTTTATTCCTGTGAATTTTGAAAGATAGTCGAGAGACTCAGGGTACACAGCGATAGCAATAATACTTCCCCAAAATACTGTCCACAAAATAGCCTCCCAGATTGTTTTCTTCTGACGAAATACAAGGTTCCACGCGTAAGCAATTGCAATAAAACCTGCGAGTGGCGTGATGATTTGATATGCAGTGAATTCCATAATCTAGCGGAGAAAGGAACGGAGAAGAATTTTTAATGCAGTACGAATTCCATTGGCAAACGACTGCCCCTTTGCAAGAGTATATTCCGAATAGAGCACCTTGGCAGGTATCTCTGCAGTACGCCAACGATGCTGAGCTGCTTCACGCACAATTTCTGTACAAAACTCATAGCCGCTCATACGCAAATCCACTTGCGCAACTGCCTTTGGTCCAAACACCTTAAATCCACACTGACTATCTTTTACCCACTTCCCTGTTGCTGCAAATGTAATGAGGTTTCCAATACCATTGGCAAGGCGACGGATAAATGGAATGTTGTTACGTTGCCCAAATCGGTTGGCAAAGGCAATATCTGCAGTATCAGCTTTTATAGGCTCCAGAAGTGCAGGAATATCATCTGGGCTATGCTGCTCGTCTGCATCGAGTGTTACGATTGCATCCACTCCTAGCTCTCGCGCTGCATCAATTCCTGTCATCGTCGCAGCTCCCGCACCACAGTTTTCTATGTGACGTAAAACTATTGCTCCAGAGTGCTTTGCTATATCTGCAGTGTCGTCCGTAGAACCGTCATCGACAACAATAACGTAGTCCACAAACTTCTTTGCCTCTTCTACAACGTTACCAACGCGTTTACCTTCGTTGTATGCCGGTATGACTGCAGCAATGCGCATTATGGAATAAGAAGGAAGGCAATACCTGCGCCAGGATCAAATATGACAACATTCAATCCAGCCTCTTCACTATTTAAGAAGTCGGTAAGCGCTTGTACTTTTTTATGCAACGAGCCGTTTACATCTTTTTCGATCGTAGCTGTATTCGTATCAAAGACAATACTATTAAAGCCAAGTGCCTTGAGCCTCTTTAGTGTTAAGGCATTATCACGCTCTTGATACAAGCAGTTGAATGTATCAAGCTGATGATCTGTCACGCCAATAATTTCTAAATTCTTTGGTACAAAGTATGGCAAGAATGTACCGATACGATACAGAAGTGGTCGATCGGGGAATCGCTGATTTCGCTCAAGGACAATATCCGTGATGTCATCATAATAGGGAATTGTACGCTCGCGAATAGTCTCTGCAGAAATCTTTCCGATTGGATACTCAAATAAATTACGCTGAGAATCAAACTGCCAAAATCGCATGCCTAAACAAACAAGAAGAGACAGTGAAATAAAAATACCAGCAACTGTACGACTTAAGACATCTGGTGCTTTCGCAACGAGTGCCTCAAGACACAGTACAAGTCCTAGAAATATTCCAATACCATACCACGGAACACCATTAGCAAAGAAGATCCATTGTAGTAATAAAAATACTGTACTTGACCACATCCATCGAAGCCAACGACCTTGCTTCTTCCAAAAGAATGGCAAAAGGAGAAGGAGAGGAAACAGTAAAAGAGCAGGTGCAGTTGTAACGTAATACCCTGCATGGTCTAGATTCATTACTTGTCTCCAAGGAAGTCCTAGATAATGGCTCCAGCCAACGTGGTTATGCCCCCAGTAGCGATCGAGCTCTTCTGTTCCTGCTGTCGATTGACAATGCGGATTACTGGAATCTGTGGCAAGTTCTGGCGGTAAAGAATACGGTGTTTTATCAGCAGAAGTCCCCGATTGATCAATAAGAGGTGTAAGTGTATTCGGCGATTTTAGTGCAAACTTTGGGATAATATTTCCATGCTGGATATTGTTGTGCTCTATCCAAGGAAATATTGCCATACCAAAACCAGCTACCAGTATTGCAGCATTTATAACAGCGCCTTTTACATTTTGAGGCTTTATCCGTGCGGCAATACCAAAGAAGATACATCCAACTATGGCAAACAGTGTAATGAGAACAGTTGGTGTAATAATTTCAGTATTGATATTTACCTTCTCCGCTATCCGAGAAATACTAATGAGGTCCTGCTTCGTAAACACCGCACCAGCAAACATAAGTGCTGCAGGATACGCTATCCAATGGAGAGATACTCCCAGTATCATTGTCCCCATTGCCATAAATACCATAATAGAAGTGATCTTCATGGAGAAGGCAAGCCCGACAAAGAGCCCTGACAGAAGAATCCATCTTCGCTGAACAGCACGATCTTCATCTATATGGAAAAGAGATTCAAATACACAAAACATTGATAACGCTGACATCACAAACACGGCATTATCAATTTTCATATCCGCAAAAGAAAAGTGTCCTACAAGCGGCAAAGTGTAGTAGAGCGCAGCTGCAAGAACTCCTCTTCCTGGCCCCATAAATGTGCGGCCAAAGAGATAGATCGTTAGTATGGCAAGCACACCTTGATACCAGTTAATAATCAGAGCGACTGTTGCACCAAAAATACTTTCATACCCAAAGAGTAAGAATCCAAGAGATGTGAGATATTCCCATTGGAACGTTTGCATAGAGTGAACGAATTTTCCGTAACTCACCAGTAGTCTCGGTCGATTGAGATAACTTCCTAGATCATCCCATCCAATAGGAAACGGGCGGATAACATTTAAATAGTTAAACGCTAAGTAGCTCAGTAAAAACCATGAGAGAAATACAAAAAAGCTACGCCAGCGCGAAGTAAACGACCACTTTGTATACAAAAACTTTTCTACCCAATATTGTGCATCCTTTAGCCCTATAGCGGGTATAGACAATAAGAGTATCCAACCGAAGAGTGTTGTATATATATGCGCTACTGCACCTATCCATAGCAAGACTATCCACGTACCTGCACCTACTCCTAAAGAAAGAACCATCTCCATAAATAGATCACGTGCTGGAATCTTCAAGATCTTTCGTAAGACGTACCGCCCAGCAATAAGAAGCTCGAGTGTTAACAGTAATAAGAAAATCAGCGGAGGTAATACTCGCGTAACAAACGACCCTTGAATACAAAGCATACTGATCTTGCTTGCTTCAGCTACGCCACCAAACACTCCAATACGCGTAAGGCACCCTCGACTCTTGAGGTGAGAATAGTTTTTTTGCAACGCAGCCAGTGCCTCATCCCCTGCTCCTTGATATACCTCCGGTCGAGGTTCGACGAGTGTATTCATAGACACTGCTCCGTTTTGTGTAAGACTGATACAGGTAAAGATCAACCATATCATTGCGACAAAAAATAGAAGGAGTTTCCATGGAGTCATCTTCCACTGAAGATTCCAATCTCTGTGTCGTACATATCCCCACAACACCATAAGAGCATACACAGCAGCACTTATACCGGTATACCAAATAAAGTGCGGTACGCGTGTAAGTGTGTGATGAATAAATGGTGATAATGAATAGAACCCTCTACACAAAAATGCATTTGCATCACAGAGAACAGTGAGAGACTCCAATGCCTCCTTAGGAAGCAATACCGCTCCATGCACTCCTACACCCAAGTAGATAAAGAAGGTCCACGATCCCCAGAGGAGCAGCCCGAGAAAAAGACCGATTGAAAGCAATTGAATTGTACGTTTGTGCATCAGGAGTAGCCTATACAAGAATCTAAGCCTTAGCGAGTGAAATAGTATATAGATCTGCTAATCTGCTATCTCAGAATGCTGAGTATCAATGAAATTCGACGGCAATTCCCAATACTAGGGTCGAATGAGGTGATATACCTCGATTCTGCTGCATCTGCACAAAAACCACAGGCTGTACTGGATGCCGTACATCGCTTCTATACAGAAGATAACGCCAACGTACACCGTGGAATGCACGCACTTGCCGAAAAAGCGACCGTAGATTATGAGAATGCTCGACGGGCGGTAGCTACATTTATTGGAGCTGCAAAGCACGAAATAGTCTTTACGAGCGGTTGTACAGGATCGATAAACCTCGTGGCCAAAACCTGGGGGAAAGCAAACCTCAAAAAGGGAGATACTATCGCCCTCTCTGTTTTGGAACACCACAGCAACATTGTTCCATGGCAACAACTTGCAGAAGAGATTGGCATTATTCTCAAGTGGATAGATATTGATGAAGACGGAACACTACTACTTGATGACTTTGCAAACGTAAAACTCGTTTGTATCACAGGGTGTAGTAATGTCCTTGGTACAACACCTGATCTGAAATTGATCGTAGAAAAAGCACACGCAGCAGGTGCAAAAGTACTGGTCGATGCTGCGCAACTGGTTGTTCATGAAAGAATCGACGTTGCAAATCTTGATTGTGACTTCCTCGCATTTTCAGGTCACAAACTCTACGGACCAACAGGAGTAGGTGTGTTGTATGGCAAACGCGAACTCCTCGAAAACATGCCTGCCTTTATGGGAGGAGGAATGATGATTGGACACGTAACCAAAGAAGGGTTCACCACTGCAGAAATCCCAAGCAAGTTCGAAGCAGGTACTCCACCCATTGCACAGGCTATCGGATTACATGCCGCAATCGATTGGCTCAGTAAGTACAGCTGGGAAGATATTCAAAAACACGAACAACAATTAATAAATACTGCCATCGAATCTCTCAAGTCTATCAAGGGGTTACGTATTCTAGGGCTTCCACAAACTGGCTGTGTCAGCTTTGTCATTGATGGCGTGCACCCACATGACCTCACAGAAATAGTTGGTCGCAATGGAGTCAGCCTTCGTGCGGGACACCACTGTGCCGAGCCTCTGCACGAACGACTTGGTGTAAACGCCTCTACACGTATGTCCTTTGGTATCTACAACACCAAAGAAGATATTCAAAAAGCTGTTCAAGAAATCAAAGCAGCAATGCAAATATTAAAAATATAATTTTCCGTTTTCCTCTTTCCGTTTTCCGTTTCTCATGGATTTATACGCAGAAAACATTCTCGATCACTATCGAGATCCACGGCACAAAGGCACAGGAGACGGAGCCACTGTATCCAAAGAAGAAGATAACCCAAGTTGTGGAGACCGCATCACAGCACACCTATGGATAGAAGATGATGTAATAACAAAGATCGAATGGGAAGGGGCAGGCTGTGCTATATCTCAGGCTGCTATGTCTATTTTTACAGAAGAACTCGAAGGCAAAACGACTACGGAAGTCTTAAAGATAAAGAAGGAAGATGTGTATGAGCTTCTTGGTGTGCCCATAGGACCTCGCAGGTTTAAATGTGCCCTCCTCTGTTTGCATACGGTAAAGAACGCGCTAGCTCCACAATCTTGGCTGGAAACGGTTGAGATAGCAGACAAATAACTTGTAGACTCTGTCTGCAACATTGCCGCCTTAGCTCAGTGGTAGAGCACTTCCATGGTAAGGAAGGGGTCTCGGGTTCAAATCCCGAAGGCGGCTCCATATAAATGCCAACATAATATCCAATTTTGATGATAACTCTTATTACATACACTATTGTTACTCTCCTATTAGTACATCATCTGAAATTGACAAAGTTTCACGTGGAGATAAGAAAGCTCATAGCAGGATTATCAGAATTAAAATAAGCATATCGAGCTTCCAACAACATGGATGCTTTCCTGAAAAATACAAAAACACAACAGCAAATATTGCTACTATCAACCAATGCTTTGACGTAAATCTCTATAAAATATAGAATTCCTTAACGTTTGCACATGCATATTGCCCTTCTCGCATCTGGCACAAATCCGAGTGGAAACCATACACGTGCCATGCGCATAAAAAAGCATTTCGAAGCAGCTGGCCACGATGTCACTGTTATTGATAGCAACAATGAAGCAATAGCACTACAGCTACTTGGTGATGGTCACTTCGATACCGCTATTGGTATACACCTACTTGGTGCAGGAAAAATACTAATACAAACTACTACACCGTTCAGCATCGTCATCGGTGGTACCGACATAAATGTTGGAATTCACGATGCTGCATCACGTGAAATCATACGAACTGTCATACAAAAAGCACGGTACTGCATTTGCCCACATCAAGACGCTAAAAACATTGTTTCATCTCTATGCCCAGAAGAAGAACACACGATGATTATCGTTCCACATGGCATCGAAGTATGTCCCTCAACATACAATGTACGCTCTGCACTTTTACTCAGTGATAATGATCGCATTCTTTTTTTACCGAGTGGTATTCGCGATGTAAAAGATCCACTTTTTGCCATACCAGTCATACAAAAGTGGCATCAGATAGACCCTCATATTCATCTAGTAATTGCCGGAAACCCACTCGATAAGCGATTAACAGAGAAATTGGAACATCTCATAAGGCAAGAAGGTGGTATTCATTACCTTGGAGCACTCTCAAGAGAAGATACGCACGCTGCAATGGAGCAATCAAACATTGTCTTAAATACGTCTCTCAGTGAAGGGTTATCAAATGCGATACTTGAAGCAATGATGCTTGGTACGCCAGTACTAGCACGAAATGTATCTGGAAATAGCAGCCTCATACACCACCAGAACAATGGTTTCCTATTTACCAATAAGGAAGACCTCCAAAAATGGGCACAGTGGATCCTCACTCATGACACTACGGCAATACAGACAAATGCTCGAAATGAAATACTAACCACATATTCTTTAGAAACAGAGCGAAATGCGTACCAAAACATACTGTAATATCCACAAATTACGTCAAAAATCCTTGACCAACCCACTCTTAGGCCGTAAATTCTGACCACAATTTGATTCTCCTGCCGCATTTGACTGCAGGATTTACCCACGAATCTCATGCCAACACTTGATGAAACCACGACCGATGAGGACCTACGAACATACGAATTCTGTGTCCTTTACCCTTGTAATCTCTCCCAAAAGGAGGAAGCAGAGCTTTTAAAGAATATCGAAGGCGCTTTCGAAGAGCAGGGTGGAAAGCAGATCAGTAAGGACTCTTGGGGAAAGCGCGGTCTTGCGTATAGAATTAAAGGAAACGACGAAGGAAACTTTGTTGTCTATCACTACGCTCTAGAAGGAGACAAGCTAAAGGAACTTGATGTTGCTCTGCGCATTATGCCTAACCTTCTTCGTCATATAATTGTGAAGCCACCAAAAGGCTACAAAATCGTAAAATACTCTGAGACTTACGAGAAGTGGCTGAAAGAACGCGAAGGAGAAGACGACCGCAAGAAAAAAGAGAAAGAAGATAAACTTGCAAAGGTTGTAGCAGACAAAGCAAAGAGGCAGGTAAAACGTGCTGCAGCCAAGAAAGAAGAAGAGGTCGTAGCAGACAAGCCAAAAGCTGATAAGAAGAAGATCTCTGAGCAACTTGAAAAACTTATTTCTGATGACGATTTGGATATCTAGCCCTCCTCCCCCCACCACTCATGTCAAAAAAGCAAAACCGCAAGCCAGATCCACGTCACAAGAAATGTGAGTTCTGTGACAAAGAAATCGCCTACATCGACTACAAGGACTACCCAACCATGCGTCCATTTATTGATTACTTCGGTAACATCATGGCCCGCTACTACTCCGGAGTCTGCCTAAAGCACCAAAAGATGCTCAAGAACTCTGTAGAGCGCGCACGATTTATGGGAATGATGGCGTACCGTAAGTAGTGGATAGTGGATAAATATTGCAGTTATTCGTTTTCCTCTTCCTATGTCTGGACACAGTAAATGGTCATCCATCAAACATAAAAAAGGTGCTGCTGATGCAGCGCGTGGAAAAGTATTCACCAAACATGCAAAGTTAATAGAAATTGCCGCACGCGAAGGAGGCAGTGGGGATTTGATGATGAATGCATCACTCAAAGCTGCAGTCGAAAATGCAAAAGCATCTAACGTACCAAATGCCAACATTGATCGATCGATTAAGAAGGGAACAGGAGAGCTCAAAGGAGATGTAACGATAGGTGTTACCTACGAAGCATATGCCCCAGGCGGAACTGCACTAATTATTGAATGCCTCACGGATAACAAAAACCGCACACTCCCAAACGTACGGAGCATTGTAGAAAAGCGTGGAGGAAAAATGGCAGAGTCTGGATCGGTGATGTTTATGTTTACGCAAAAAGGAGTGGTAATAGGGAGTAGGGGGTCGGGGGTAGGGGGTAGGGATGATGATGAAATCGAGTTGGCGTTAATAGATAGCGGTGCAGAGGATATTGAATGGTCAGAGGATATGGTTACCGTCACGACAGACATCAACTCTTGGACTAGTGCGAGAGATACATTGAAAAAAGCAGGGTTAGAAGTAAAAGAAGCAGGAATGAAGCTTGTTCCTCTACAAGAGGTAACCATTGATGATCTGGAAGCAGCTCAGAAACTCATGGATTTAATTAGTGCGATAGAAGAAGATGAAGACGTTGCAGATGTACATACCAATGCAGACATTAGTGATGCTGTGGCATCACAATTATAAAATAAAGCAATTTTGAAATATTGAAAACTTTCTTTCAACATTTCAAAATTTCAACATTAATCAATGGTTAGTGCCCGAATATCCTCACTACTATTGCCCGACGTATCAATCGCTTTTACTTTGAGCTGATAGACTCCTGGCTCTTCGGTGATTGTGTAATCCAGTACGTATGGCTCTTTGGGCTTTGTCGTAAGTAAAGTGTTGCCGAGATAGAACTGGACATACTTGATGCCTCCCTCTTGGTCCTGTGCATCGACTTCCATATGTAGCGTCCCCCGTTTAGGTAATCGGATATCCCCCTCTGGGAGAATAATATTAATCTGTGGAGCACGTTCGTCTTTTTCAAAAGAAAAGCTTACTCGAGAAGTCGCTTTGTTGTAATACTCATCAGTCAATTCGATAGACAATACATGCTGACCAGATTCTGTGATAGAACTTGGAACACGAATGAGTTGAGTAAATGGTTCGGTATCTACCTTTACAACTTTCTTGCCATCAATGGAGTACACAACAGAAAGTACTTTAGCCTTAGAATCGATCTTCAGCTTTGGCTTAAACGTCGGATACGTTGCAGTGCCATTCGGTGCTGGTACTACGATGTGTACAGAAGGCTTTTCCAGTCGTCCAGGAGTGAGTGCCAGTGTGCAGTTTTCTGTCGGAGCAATTGGCATTGGCAGAAGTGCACCTGAGTGATCTGGGGCGGCGTACCATAGCTCCATTTGCTCTCCCACCCACTTTTGCACCCCCTCTTCCCAAGTGGGCCAACGGTCTGGAAGCAAACTATGTGCAGCGATAAAGCTTCCTTCCTCCTGAGCATCAATAGGACATTCTTCTGATGCAAGAAGCCGCGTTACCTTATCAATAGTTAACTGTACACATGCAGGGTCTTGTAATTTTGGAGCACGTTCTTGCAAAAACACATCTGCACGTCGATATGCTACCGGTGTACATGTTGTCGGAAACTCACCAGACAATGTAGAAATCTGCGGAGTAATAAGCCCCTCTGGCTTCGTAAACTCCGTCTTAGGATTTTCGAATGTACGATGCACCGCAGCCATATAATCTCTCCAGATAGGACTTGCCGTATTAAGGCCTCCAGCTCTGTCGTACATCGCCGCAGAGTTTGCATTTCCTACCCACACACCAGTAACAAGATTTGGTGTGTACCCAATAAGCCATGCATTATCGGGCTTACGCAAAATGCATGCTTTGCGCTTTTTACCAGGGATAAGGTCCCCTGTTTGCGTGTCGTATACCTGAACATCTTTCCACTCGAGACACTTGTTACTGGTTCCTGTTTTTGCAGCAGTTTTAAATCCTGGAATAGTAAGCTGTGTCTTCCAGTACTCTTCTGGTCTGACAGATTCATCACTCAACACCGAAGTAATCTGATACGCGATACGTTCGTCGAGAACTTCTTTTCCATCACTATCATCTTCTGTAATAAACAAAATGTTTCCCTTCCTATCTGTTACCTTGCGAATACTGATCACATCCTTAGCTCGCCCTCCACGTGCAATTGCACCATACGCATTTACCATTTCGAGAAGTGGTGTTTCTGCAGCCCCCAGTGCAAGAGGCCATCCATATTCAAATTCACCACGCTCGAGTTGCAACTCTTCTTTTCGAGCAAGTGGTGTTGGCGCTCCGAGTGAAGCAACAAGTGTAAGAATTTCATTCTCTTCGCCTCCAAGAAAATATGCTTTAGCAGCAGGAACATTACGGGAGGCTCCAAGGGCACTCCGCATCGTCATCAGACCTAAAAATTTTGCATCAAAGTTCTGTGGTTCATCATCACCAATTTTTGTGGGAACATCATAGATAGGAGTTGCTGGGCTATACCCCTTTTGGAATGCTGATGCATACACAAATGGCTTAAACGAAGACCCTGGCTGACGTGGAGAACGTGCCATATCAATCTTTCCTCCTTTCTCTGTATCGTTATAATCCATGTTTCCGACATACGACAAGATTTCATTTGTCTCTGGATCTATCGCAACAAGTGCCATATTCTCTCCACCATATCGCAGCACAAGATCTTCTCGGTGGCGTTCTATTGTACTTTCTGCGCGCTGCTGCATATCCCAATCTAGAGACGTCTCTATGCGCAAACCTCCTTGCTCTAGCAGGCCTTCTTCGGAGGTACCTGCAAACATCTCTTCGACTTGCTCGCGTACCCACAAGACAAAGTGAGGAGCACGGATATCTTCACGTGAAGGCTCAAATGTCATCTCTTCTAACTCTTCTAAAGCCTCAAGGCGCTGCGCTTCTGTTATAAATTCCTGATTCTGCATGTTACGCAATACCTGATCTGTTCGACCTCCTATATAGAGAAGTGCAGATCCTGTTCCTGCGTAGCCTCCCAGTAGTCCAATAGTAATATTTTCTGGTTGGATATCTGAAACCCTGGTAATAGAACCATCGATAATTCCCTGATGTATGTGATCATCAACTTCTGTGTGTACATGTACTCCATACGGACTAAAGTATGATGGCCGCTGTGGAAGCGATGCAAGAATCGCAGACTGAGCAAGGGTAAGCTTATCTGCTGTAGTATTAAAATAACGCTTTGCAGCTTGCTCGACACCGTACGCATTGCGACCAAAAGGAATCCAGTTAAGATACAGCTCTAAAAGCTCTTCTTTTTCAAATTGCCCTTCGAGCTGACATCCAAGAATAAATTCTTTAATTTTTCGTTGGTAGCGATTTTCCTCCTGCAGGTTGAGCGCATTACGCGCTAACTGTCTGGTAATAGTAGAGCCTCCACCAGCACGTCCAAGTCTAAATACCACACGGGCAATAGCACGCACATCCAAACACCCACGGGTATAAAATCGTTCATCTTCAATAGCAATTGCTGCACGCTTTGTATGAATTGGAATACTACTTCCAGGAATAAATGTACGATCTTCTTCATTAAACAATCGATACAACTCTATACCGTTACGATCCGTGATAACTGTGCTCTGTGAAGCAAGTAAACTTGATGGGTCTGATATATCCGGAAGTGTAAACCAGATAAGAGCGCTGTACGCAACGGTAGCTATAGTACATCCGATACCCGTCTTTATGATCAAGCTTTTGCGACTACCTCCTCCTCTACGAGGAATACGTCTCCACATACTACGTAAAGATGCCAAATACGATACGCGTGGTGTTAATTCACGTTTGGCCCCCAGAGTTCTGGAGTGAAAATTGCGACGTCTAAATGGTATCACCACACTATTATATCGCATTCCGAAAAAAATGGTGAACTTAAGATGAAAATAAGTCTATACTAGAAACATGAGAGTAAGTGGACTCTTTGCAGGCGGTATTACATGGTCAGACATTGTGGCTAATATTATTGGCACACTTGGATCTACGATATTCGCCGTTTCTGCAGCAGCGTTTCTTATCGGATCACTCATGTATATATCGGGATTTATTAGTGAGGAAAACAAGAATAAAGGAAAGAATCTGATGATTGGAGCTCTGTTTGGGATGGGAATAGTCCTATCGGCTAAGGCAATATTTAACACGGCATACTTCTTTGTATACGGGAACTAAAGTACAGAAAAATTTTCTTAGCGTAATACTTTGCGAAAGAGAAAGATCGACTAGAATACTTCCTAGCGATGTACAACGATTCTTCTCCAATGAGCAAAACGCTTGAACGGCTTGAAGAAGCTGAGCAACTTAAGCTTATAGGTCAAAACAGTGCAGCACTTCTTATCCTAGAAGAGCTTCTGATCGAGGATCCAGAGAATATTTCCGCATTAGAAGAAGTTGCAGATAACGAACTAAGCTTAGAGCACTTCAACCGGGCACAGGCTGCAGCTGCACGTGCAATTGCACTCGACGCAGAAAGTTATACAGGGCACTACATCCTTGGTTTTTTGCGCTCTGTAGAAAAGCAGTGGGAAGAAGGAATAGTGCACCTTAAAAAGGCAAACTCTATTCGTCCAAATAATGCAGAGATCCTCCGATGTCTCGGTTGGGCGCTGTTTAACTCTGGTCAACGTGCACAAGGTATTGTGACATTAGAACGTGCGCTAAATCTTGATAGTGAAAATCCACTTACACTGTGTGATCTTGGTGTTGCGTATCTGCAAACACGCAATATTGTTAAAGCAAAATCACTATTCGACCGTGCATTAGAGTTAGAACCAGAAAGTCTGAAGGCATTGGAATGCATAAAGGCTGTGCAGAAACTCGAAGAAGTACTCAAAGAAAGCTAAACCCTGTATACTGCATCGTGATGATTTCACGAACAGTATTTATCAGAGGTGTTTCTCGTGGCGTACGTACTCTTACGCGAGAAAAGCAATGGCTTACAGCCCTAGGGGCTCTCTTTGGTGTATTTCTTATGGTGCAATTATTAGTGCTGGTACTAATGGGGCTAGAGGGCATGCAAGCAATGCTAAGAAGCCGTACAAATATGCAATTAGAAATACATACATCAGCAACCGATGCGCAAGTGCAAACATTTTACAGTGTACTCACACGACTTTCCTACGTGGAAGACGCTGTATTTATTACGAAAGAAAAAGCGTATGCGCAGACCCAAAGCAAAGACCCAAAGCTATTTGGATTTCTTGAAGAATATAATATACAAAATCCATTTACAGATTCTATGAGCATCTCTCTTGTATCCTTAGAAGATTATGCCGCATTTGCCGATTTCATTGAAAAGCCAGAATGGAAATCTGTCGTCAATCCAACGTACCTCTCTAAAGTTACAGACCAAGAACAACACGTCTTTGCATTACTCTCTATTACACAAGCAGGACGCTCACTGACTATTATCATACTACTGCTCACTATTGTTGCATTGATATTTATTACAACAGAACTCATTCGCAGGCGAGCGATCGCCAAGTCGGATGAAGTACTTGTAGAACGTCTCGCAGGTGCTCAGCCATTCTCGATTGTATTACCGTTTATTACAGAGGCAACTATACTGCTACTCCTCTCTATTCTCCTCAGTTTTGGCGCTACCCTTATACTCATCGTACTCCTCCCGGTAATGATTCCTTCGCTACAGCCAAATGGGATCCTTGGCCCACTGCAGCAAGAAGTAGCCCCTCTGTTAGGGGCAATGCTACCAATAATCATAATACTGGAAATAGCAATCGCTCCACTGATTGCAACCTGCGGTGCATGGCTCGGTATTCGTCCACAGATACAGTCGCCACGCATTTCTTTCGCCATCTAACATGGGAAAAACCATTGCACTCGAAGCAATCATCCTCAATACATATGATGTTGGTGAAGCAGATCGCTTTTGTATTCTCTTTACACGGGAACGCGGAAAGATAGCAGCCAGAGCACGCAGCGTGCGAAAGCTTAGCAGTAGAATGGGGGGCTCTCTTCTGCCACTACAGCATGTAAAGCTTCAGGTGCGAGAAGGATCTGCAGGATTTATGATTTCTGATGTGCAGAAAGTATCAATAATGGACTTCGAAGGTGTCTCTGCATTTATGAAAGCACAACAGGGAATGGAATTGCTGCTCAATACTCTTCATGACGAAGAGCCAATGGAAAACTTATTTGATACAACACTGCAATTTCTAAAACTCAGTGGAGACCATACTGGACAATATGTACTACCATTTACGATTCGACTACTGCATATACTTGGGTCACTCCCTGGAATAGATAATACCTATTTTCAATACTGCTCAATTGTTCAAAAAGAATTTTTAGGTCTGGCTAAAGATGGTATGTGGAAAGATTTACCAGAGCTCTCTATAGATGATCGTAAAGTATTTTCTGATTTGTGTGCAAAGCTTCTGTCAGAGATTTCTTCGAGACCACTACGCGTTGGGAATGTCCTCAATGATATGCAAGGTGCTTGCAAGCAATCCTGAGCTACGTTTTACTGACCAAGCCAACTAGGAGCTACTGGACTACCTCCAATCTGCGTGAAGTTCGGTCTTGCTTCGTAGTAGGAATAAAACGGCTCAATATCCTCTGTACCATCTATGTCTCGCATCACACGGAACCATGCAGACTGCATACCAGGGACAGCTTTTCCTGCAATACGTGTTTCTCCTGGAGGAATATCTGTTGTGTATTCTGTGCGATCTGGAGGAGGTTCTCGTCTATCCCAAACGTAGGGTCCTATGATCTCCACCTCTCGCTCATCGCGCATACCATAGTAAATAAAGAACGCACGATCTCCTTCTATGTGCGTCTGAATGACAATCGCACTTGGTCCATCGTTAACGAACTTCATATCGGTGTACGGTGGATAAATTGTGGCGTCAGTTCCCTGTGGAGCATAATACTGCACTGCAAAACTATGATTTCTTCTATCTGCTATAGGGTACCCATACTCCCAAATACCTCTATAGGCCGTAGTGCTCACCTGACACAATCCTCCTCCGTAGTCGGGCAATGTTTTATCTCCCAAAATCACCAACTCTTTTACATAACCAGTTTGTGCATTCACCGGACCCAATACTTCATTGAATGAAAATGTTTCTCCCCGAGCAATATAGTGCCCATTAAACTTTGAGAGACCTGCACTAATATTATGGCGTCGCGCATTTGCAGATCTCGAGAAATCTGATTCTCCAATGGCAATTACTTCTTGTATCCCGCTATCTTGAAGATCTGAATCCAGGACATGAATAATTGGTTGTCGCTCTGTCACGGACAAGTGAATATCCGTTACTCCTTTTTCTAATGCATCAATAATAAGTTGTGCGGTGCGATAGGTATCGACTTCTTTTCCTAAAAAGCCAACACCCTCAAAGGTAATCTCGTCACCTTCCTTTCGTATCGTCACCTCACCACGCGGCCTATCAATGATAGAAGAGATTTGCTCTGTAATTGTTGCTGCGATTGCAGCGCTATTCCATACGCTCTGAAGAGAGCGGGTAATACCTTCCGGCAGATCAGGAATACTATCCCCATCTACACGTAAAGTCTGCGGTGGTACTATCTCTGTATTATTATATGTCCACACCTCTTCTGTCTTACGCCACGATACATGTGCATTTGGATTTAACGAAAACAAGTGATGATCGTAGCGGATCAATAATTCAGGATAATACGGCTTCGCCGTAACGGATAGAGGATAGAGGATAGTGGATAAAGCAAAGGCAAAAATAGAAATCATAAGAAAGAATGTTCCACTTTCCACTTTCCACTTTCCACTCCGCACATTTGCCATAAGACGAATTGCCTCATCAATCGAATTATCTACCAGGAGCTTCATAGTGCGGAATGGGGTGTTCATCAAGAGCTTTGTTGACCAGTGCATCTGCACGATAGTTATCGCTACGCGGAATGTGTTTATATGTAATATCATCAAAGCTCTGTGAGAGCTCGTTAATCTCATCAAAAAATGGCTTGAGTGTCGGCATTTTTACTTTGTACTCACCATTAAGCTGTTTCACAATCAGTTCACTATCTAAGTGACATACAAGACGATTGGGGTGATAGCGTTTTGCAATTTTTAACCCTTCGACAAGCGCTTGATACTCAGCAACATTATTGGTCTCTATGCCTATACGCTCACAGTGCTCACGAATAATCTCACCACGTACAGGGTCTTCTATAATAACCCCGATAGCAGATTGGCCGGGGTTACCGCGAGATCCTCCATCGGTAAAAAGGTGCAGCGTACCACCAATACTCGTTTGCTCTTCTCGCTCTTGTTGTAAGTCGTGTTGTTCCAAAGCGACAGTAAGTACTTCTGCGACAAATCGATTCCGATCATCTGCCCGAGAAAAAAGTTCCTTCAGTTTGCGCTCGAGAGAAGCAGGCAGCTGTATCATATGAAAAGGATAGTGGAAAGAGGATAGCGGATAAAGGATACTCTCATATTATCCACTATCCGTTATCCGTTATCCACTCCTCCACACCCACACTCAGCATCCTCCCCCTTACAACACTTACCCCCCTCTTCTTCAGGAACATCTAACTTAAACCTTCCATCACGTACATCGATTGTAGAACCTCCTATGCGACTGAGTGTTAAAACAGAAGCAAAGATACGAACATCAGATACTTCTGCATTGGTAAATTCTATGTCACCGAGAAGTGGTTTTTCCTGAAACTCCAAACAAAAGCCTCCTTGTTCATCCAAAGTCACTACAAGAATCTGATCATCTTTTTTCTCAACTGCAGCAATATCGCGAATTCCACGTGCAGCATCTGCCGTAATAACAAGTGTCTGCGGACGCTTTGGTGCATCGCCAAGTGCGCTGTTGATATCTTCTACCAATGCCTCGACAGTATCCTCGTCAAACCCGTGCATTTGGCATCCCTCTGCAAGTGTTTCGACTCCACCAACACTACAAGAGAAACAGTGCAGACCATATTCAATCATAATGTCAGCGCTTGATGGCACAAGTGTCATTATTTCTCGCACGGTCATATGTTTATTGATAGTAGCCGAAGACACGTTTGAAAGTTTGAAAGTAAAATGTTTGACCATACTAGCATTCAAACCTTCAAACCTTCAAACCTTCAAACATTTTGTAGGGCAAGTTACGACTTTTTCTTGAAGGCAGTGTAGTATGTGCTGGTATGATTAAACTCCTCAAAAGCCTCACCCTCGTTGTCCTCCCTGTTTTGACACTCTTCCTAGGAATGCAAATAGGAATGACACGCGAAAGCCAAAAACTTGAACAGAAATATGCCTCTATAGAAGAAAGCTTCGGCGGCGGTGTCGGCAGTGGAGTTATTGTAAATAACCCAGAAGAGGAGGTAGATATTAGTTTGCTCTGGAGTGTGTGGGGCCTCATGACAAAGCACTACATTGAACCAGGAAAACTTGAAACAACATCGATGCTGCACGGAGCAACTAAAGGGCTTGTTGATGCAGTCGGAGACCCCTACACAACGTTCATGCCGCCACAGGAAAATAAGGATTTCCGCCAGTCGCTCAATGGAAAACTACAAGGTATTGGTGCAGAACTTACACTTCGTGATGATCAAATTGTGGTTGTAGCACCTCTGAAAGGCTCCCCAGCAGAAGCTGCAGGACTTATACCAGAAGATGTAATTACAGGAGTTGATGAAAAAGATATCACAGGATTCAGCCTTGGTGATGCTGTTGAACTTATTCGTGGACCAAAGGGTACAAAAGTTACCCTTACCGTAGACAGGGAAGGAGAAGGTTCTCTCGACATCACCATTACCCGTGATGAAATAAATATTCCAAGCATAGAATCTGAGATCAAAGAATACGACGGCAAGAAGATTGGATACATCTCGCTCAACCGCTTTGGCGATACGACAACCGAAGAATTTGAAAAAGGAGTAAAGAGTCACCTAGAAGCAGAAGTAGATGGAATGATTATCGATGTGCGATTTAACGGAGGAGGCTACCTCGACAAAGCTATAGACCTCTCTTCTATGTTCCTTAAAAAAGGAAAAGTGGTGTCTGTAGAACGTCGAGAAGGAGAGCCAGTGCATCACTACGTCACAGGCCGTCCTATTGCTCCAGACGTAAAACTCGTAATGCTTGTGAATGAAGGGTCTGCATCAGCCTCAGAGATCCTTGCAGGTGCACTACAAGACCAAGGCAGAGCAACGATCATCGGGAAGCAAACCTTCGGTAAAGGCACCGTACAAGAAGTCTTCGACCTGCCAGGTGGTACCAGTATTCGTATAACCACTGCACGATGGCTAACTCCTAACGGAAAAGACCTCGGAAAAGAAGGGGTCTCTCCGGATATCGAAGTAGAACGCACACGAGAACAGATAGAAGCGAAGGAAGATCCTCAACTTGATACTGCTCTCGAGCTCCTTTCAAAAGGAGAATAGTTTTAGTACGCGAAGAGTTCGTCCTCTGAGAAGAATCTTTTGATCTCTCCTTCAGCTGCCTCTGCAGAATCTGAAGCGTGTGCGATGTTGCACATCTTGTTCTTGCCTTCTTCTTTGCTACCCCAGTCTGCACGGATAGTTCCCGCAGCTGCCTCTAGACAGTCAGTAACTCCAAGCATTTCACGCATAGTATCGATAATGCCATCAGCCTCAAGGACCAATGCAACCACTGGAGACTCTTTCATGAACTCTTCTACAGAAGGATAAAACGGAAACTGCGCAATGTGCGCGTAGTGTTCACGAAGAACGTCATCGGTAAGCTGAATCATCTTACAGCCACGAATGGTAAACCCTGCTTCTTCGAAGCGAGCTATAACTTTACCAACAAGGTGATTTTTTACGCAATCTGGCTTAAGGAGAATAAGTGTTTTTTCCATAATAAAAGAAGTTATGTAAGTAAAGCTTCGAGACCTGCCTTGTCATCAGTATTTCCAATAACACTAAGACGAAGGTTTTCATGGGCAAGGAGATCTTTTGCAAGTTGATCGATTCCTTCTTTGCTGACACTCTCAATATCTTTGATGTAATCCTCGATATCACGAATAGTTGGATAGAGAAGTTTCTGCTTTCCATAGAAGTGCGCCAACTCTTCGCTGTCTTCGAGTGAGAGAATCATCGATCCTTTCATGTACGACTTTGCACGATCTACTTCTTCTTGTTCTACTCCTTTTTCCACTACCTTATCGTATTCATTAATGATGAGCTTGATTGCTTCATCCAATCGAGACTGATCAATACCAGCCCGAGTAGAAAGAGCTCCTGCATCGAGGTAGTAATCTGCATCAGTATCGATGTAATAACACATGCCCTTTGCTTCACGAATATTCAGAAACATTCGTGAACTCATGTTCCCTCCAAGAATAATTCCAAGAAGCTTGTGTGTAAAATGACGTGGATCCTGTGAGCTAATACCAGGAACACCTATGACCAAGTGCGACTGCTCTGTCTTTTTCGAACGCAAGAATACCTTCTCTTTTCCGTATCCATCTATTGGAGCAAAATCTCCATCTTTCTTTCCACTGAGAGTACTAAAATACTTTTCTCCCAAGTCTAGTGATTGGCTATCATCAACCTTTCCGGCAAATGTAATGACTAAGTTATCTGGAGTGTAGAGACGGTCTTTGTGCTTCTGAAAATCTGCCTGCTGCACAGAGTTGATTACCTTGTGGGTACCAATCGTATCCCATCCCAGTGGAACATCACCAAAGATCAGTTCTTCGAAGTCCCAACCTGCTCTGTACATTGGTGTGTCTTGATACATACGATCTTCTTCGATAATCACACCACGTTCTTTTTCGATCTCCTCCTGAGGAAACGATGCATTACAGAGCATGTCTCCAATAACATCACACCCAAGATCGATATTCTCTGCAGCGACTTTGACGTAATACCCTGCGTATTCTTTACCGGTAAATGCATTAAACTCTCCTCCAACGCCATCAATAGCCATACTTACCTCTTTAGTATTCTTGTAGCGATCCCCTCCCTTAAAGAACATATGCTCTAAGAAGTGGGAAATTCCACGTTCGTGCTCTTGCTCGTAACGAGAACCTGCTCCTGCAAAGACCATTACAGTCACAGAGGCAGTTCCTTCTGTAGGAGCTGTTAAAACCGGTAATCCGGACGAGAGGGCTTGGGTCGAGTAAGGCATAGTGGGGGGAGTGTAGCGATGTAAGTACAAAGTGCGAAGGGAGAAGGGCGAAAAAGTGGATTTCTACTACGAATTTAGGGGTTTTCTTATTGACCAATAGCACCCTCATACGTAATCTGCTCCCACAATGCTCGGTAAGCTCAAATGGCGTCGGCGATTAAGGAAACACGGTTTCTTGCAGAGAATGTCCTCTAAAAACGGACGTAAGCTGCTTTCACGCCGTCGTACAAAAGGACGCGTACGACTTACGGTGCAAAAGAAACTAAAGTAGTCTAGAATCCCCTCGTGATTGAATATCTCAAACGCCTCTCGGGAATCCTCTTCTATATTTTAGGAGGATCATTTTTTGTAGCCTACATGCTGCAATATAACGAAATTACCCCGCTTGGAGCTTGGTGGTTACGCATTGCAGACCTGCCCTTAGCTCTCTGCGGAATGCTTTATGGAGGAACAAGCCTATACTTGAGTGTAAAACCACACGGAAAAGACAGTAAGGTACTCTATATTGTCATCGGTATCCCGCTTGTCGTGATATTCTCTACGCTTCTGATGATGAATTTCTGGCCCCTATTCGGGTAGCCACTCATCCTCCTCTATACGCTCTACATCAGTCTGCGCAATGCGCACAATGCGTAGAGTCGAAGACTGCATTGAATTCGTCGACCGTGCCGTAGGCATGCAACCGGTGACTTGCTTTGGAGACATGCTCTCCACAAAAAAGCCCTATAGAACCATTGTCTCCGCCAGTTGTTGAGAGGGAGGGGCGCATGAGAATAACCCCCTCCCGCTGGGAGTGGGCGGTTTGTTGTACAAAAAATAAGACCATTTACAATAATATCTTCTCCACCTTTGCAAACTCCTGCTTCGCCTCCTGCTCTGTCAGTGTTTTATCCGGAGACCTATACGTACAGCGAAACGTAAGCTTGTAGTCTTTACCATCTTTTCCGTAGAGGTCTGCAACCTCTGCAGACTCCAAAAGTTTTGAGCTCTCTCTGATTTGCTTCAGTAGGTTTCGCGCACTCTTACTGTGACTCATCGACACTGTAGTGTCGTAGCGTACTGCAGGGAACTCTGGAATAGTTCCATAGAGTACTTCTGCAGGTGCAGCGGCAAAGAGTGTCGTAATGTTGATCGTAAGACCTGCAGCGCGTGCTGGGAGATCGAAGTTCTTACACACGTCTGCATGCACTTCGAAGAGTGTTCCAATCGTCTGTCCATCAGCAATAATATGTGCACACCGTCCTTCTTGGGCAAATGCAGGAACATCGTTTGAGACATCGATAGATACGCTGTAGCCTGCCACTTCGAGTGCAGAGAAGACTTCTTGTTTGAGTAATAAGAACGGATCAGACAAAAGATCTGCACTACTGCGCGTTGCAATAAGCGCACCGAGTTCTTTGTGGCTATCGCCTGTACCTGCAAACACGGTAGAGACATGAAATGTTCGCAGCATCTCTTGCACTTCTAACATATTCTTTCCTGCCTGTTCAAATAATGCGGGAAGAGTGGATGGCACCATTAAACTTGTTTCATGTCCGATAGGGTTTTCAATTTTGGCACAGTTGTCTGCTGCAATGTGAGACTTCTTTAAAAGATCTGGCCCAACCAAACTGAGCGGCAAGAGCTCAATAAATTTTTGATCCACGAGGCGATCGCGTATGTGATGTAAGCGCTGGTCACGATCAGGAGGAGAGATAGAGGCATGTGGTAATACATTTTCGATGTTGTTGTATCCGTAGATACGACCAACTTCTTCTATTAAATCATGTGCACCACTAATGTCTCCTAAGCGATGCAGAGGAGGTGTGACAAGCATATTTTCTCCTGTGCCTTCTACAGTAAACCCGAGATCCTCGAAGATCTTCTGCATCGTGTCTTCAGGAATATCCGCCCCGAGTACTGACTGAGCTTTGGTAGCAGAAAATTTGATCGGCTTTGGTTCTCCATTATCACCAAAACTTTCAGGTGCCGAGATAATCTTAGCCCCTGGAACAAGCTCGAGGAAGAGTTCCAATGCTCTGTAGAACCCAAGTTCTGTAGCAACGTGCGGAACCTTCTTTTCGTAGATTGTTGCGGCATCTGTACGATGTCCTGTTGCAATCACCGTGTTGCGAATACGCACAGGGTCCAGACTGAGTGCATGTAGGTAAATTTTGCGTGTGCTTTCTTTTGTAGAGCTGCGCATCCCTCCCATGATTCCTACAAGGTCAAAGTTTCCTTCGTCATCACTAAATACCAAAGCCCCTTCTGGGAGTTTCCACTCTTTTCCATCCAGAGTTTGCAGTGGTTCATCTTTTTTAGAAATACGAGCGATACAGTCTCCCTTGATATCATCTGCATCAAAACTATGCATCGGTACTCCCATCTCCATCATCACAAAGTTGGTGATATCAATCGGTAAACTAATAGAACGAATACCAACGGAGGCAAGTCTGCTTCTCATCCAATCAGGTGTTTCTCCAATGGCATCAATAGAGAGTAAGCAGGAGCAATAACGAGGGATCAATCCTTCTGCGGTCACGCGAAAATTGAATGGTAATTTGTCTGTAGGAAACTCTGGCGGTTTGAACTCCGGCATTTTCTTCCACTTCGCAATACCGATTGCGGTGCACTCAAACGCAAAACCAATATGCGAGAACAAGTCTGCTCTATGCGTAATCGCATGGTTATCGATGTGCAATATCGTGTCGTTTAAACTCAGCACTTCTCGTAGAGGCTTTCCCACATTGTCGTCACCATTGCCCATATCGACAATATCGTGACCGGTACATTCTGGAAACAGTGATTCAATCCCCAGTTCTTCTGCGGCACAGATCATTCCTTCACTGTGCTCTCCACGAATCTTCACAGGCTCCAATGTCATCAACTCCTCACCGTGCCATTTCACTCTGGCACCTATGTGCGCAAATGCAATCCGCATACCCTTGCGCAAATTTGTGCCACCACAGACAACATGTTTTGATCCTTTGTCTGTTAAGACTTCACAGAGTTGCAGCGTATCTGCATTCGGATGCTTTTCGAGAGTGATTACCTTTCCAACACAACAGTGCTCAAGCAATGCACCCTGTACCTCTACCTCATCTACCTCTGCAACGTGAGCAGTAATAGCGTCGGAGATCTTTTGAGGATCCTCTTCGGTAAATTCGATATAGTCGCCGAGCCATGCAAGGGAGATTTTCATGTGACCCTAGTGTGCTGTGCGAAGCTTCCCGGATCAAGTACAATAGAGGAGCTTCTCTTTCCCCTTCTATCTATGAAATCTTGCTGTTCATCAAAGCCCTGCGCAATTGTAGGCAAAATCATCATGCTCGTTCTTACCCTTACAGAACTTGCAGCTATCATTGCAGTATACAAATCGCACTTTGGCACTGGAGGCGCTACGTTCGGCGCAACCACCAGTAGTCTGTCTATTGTCGCCTTGGCAATAAACACTGCTGTATGGACAAAATATGGACAAATGCACTGCGAAGGCAGCTGTTCTTCTGTAAAATAAGCGCAGAAGGAGAGGTCGCATAGTGGCCTAGTGCGCACGCTTGGAAAGCGTGTAAACCTGTAAGGGTTTCGGGGGTTCGAATCCCCCCCTCTCCGCCATCCTTCGCACAGCGAAGGTTATCATCCGTAGACTTTTGCAATTATCATATGATTTAACAGCAAAAGCAAAGGATGGCTGATTTATCTAATCTCTATTGCAAGATACTGTGGGGTATACGCTACGCTCAGTATATGTTTGATATACACTCATGATAAAGCTCTAATACTTCTCCTATGGATACATCAGAACTCGAAGCAGGGTATAAAGCACTTACGGAAATCAGTATAACTGGACGGCCACTCTATGTTATAAAAAAGGAGAAGTAGTGGGTATAGCTTGCACTATTGATACACGAGGACTGCGAACGCAATCATTTGCAGATGCAATGATACACAAAGCAAAAGAAGCCATGGAAGCTGTGTGTAACTTACCAGTAACAGTACAAGCCACTGGTCATGCATTTGGAAAAACTGCAACAATAAGACAAACAGTAGAATACTTAGAAGAGAGATACGACTTCTAACTACAAACTCCCTCCTCTCTCCTTCGGCTCATAAAACCGCAGATCCAGAGCATCATAAATATCTTTCTCCTCTTTTGATGCTACCACTTTTTCTCCATCAAACAGCCCATACTCATTTAACTTCCATCCTTTTTTGATCGCTACTTTGCGCACAGCAATGTTGTGCTCTTTACTGCCGGTAAAGTACATCAGCGCTGCTCCCCATTGGTCAGCTTTTACCAAACGGACATCTACTCGTAATCCATTATGGAGATCGAAGCTGATCTTCTTATCTCCTTTTGCAGCGATATCCCGAACGATTGTTAGGGCAGCAATGGCATCAGATACCTCGTCTGGAGCAGTCGTAACGAGCAATATATCAATATCCCCCACCGTTTCTTTCTCACGACGAAAAGACCCAGCAACAGCACACCTCTGCACCTTCTGCACCTTCTGCAACGTCTTCAATAACAGATCGACATCCCCTTTCACCTCCTCCCGCACAAACCTCTTCACCCGCTCATCTACCCGTTGAGCATTCTCGATCATCTTCTTCTCTAAAATCTCATCCCATAATTCTAGATCTCGAAGCTTCCCCTGCTTCGCCGCATTTAAAAGCTGTGCAACAGATGTAATACCCAGTTCTGTTTGTAACTGACGTACTCGCTTAGGGCCTAAGCCTTCTATGTCCATAAGTTGCGCACTTATACCTCCCTGTTCTTTTTGGAGTAACACCAAAAACTCCATCTCTCCAGTCTCGAGGAATTCGATGATCTTCTTCGCAATGGCATCCCCTATTCCGGGAAGTTTTTTAAGCTCTTTCTCGTCACCATAGGTCGATACATCTTTGGGTAACTCTTCGATAACTGTCGCTGCTTTTCTATACGCTGCAGGCTTAAAAGCCACGTCTTGCTCTTGGAGCAGTGCTGCAATTTGATTCAGCTTAGAGGCAATGGCCGCGTTGTTGTCTGCATCTGGCATATAATTATTATAACAGATAACCCATTAGTTTCTGAGTGCAAACACATGGCTCATCTTGGTTGCACTTTGTTCACAAATACTATGCATCGATGTATGAAACTCTCTCTCAAATTCCGATATTTCATCTTCACTCCATTCAATCTGCTTACCTTGTTCGTCCGTCATTAAAAAAACAAAGGCTTCATATTGTTGAACAAGCTCTGGGGCACATTCAGGATGATGAGCCGTCAGTCTATCTTTACAAGAATGTAAACGCTCTATTGCACTGTATTCTGGTGCTATCTTCATAGGAAAGTGGAATTAAAGGAAACAAAACGAAATCTGCTCTCAAAAATTGTTCCGAACCCACGCACAAGCGGGGGAGGTGGGTTCGGAACGGAAGGATGATGGGAGTCATCCATGGGAGGGAGGTGGCTAGGAAACCGGAACGATTTGGTGGGACTTCTGCATCTGTTGCATGTGTGGTGAACTGGGGTCTTTGCAGCGTTCATGGACGTGGTCATCCATGGATTTTGCTCTGACACCAACACCACAATGTGGGCAAGATTTAACAACCTCGCCCTGTCTTCGGAGAGAATTCCCCTTCTTCGTCCGTCTTCCAGTACGCGGAGCCATCACAGTTCTCCCTGTCCTGGTAACTTAGAATTCACACCTCAAAACCAGAGGTATGGGCTTTGGTAGCGCCGAATTCCATCCGGCCTATTTTCTACCTCCACACAGAAAACCAGGTTACGTTTTGCAATAGTCAATGATGCTAAGGACCAAATATTGGCACTATACTACTACTAATACTAAATACGTCAAGTATACAGAAAAGCCTAATACCGATAATGATCTGGCTTATATGGGCCATCAACTGGAACACCCATGTACTCCGCTTGATCTTGCGTAAGCGTCGTCAATTTCACGCCAAGTTTATCAAGGTGTAAACGAGCGACCTCTTCGTCTAACCTCTTCGGCAGACGATAGACTCCTACTTTATAGTTATCGGTATGTTGCCACAGTTCTATTTGGGCAAGAACTTGATTCGTAAATGAGGTACTCATCACAAAGCTCGGATGTCCAGTTGCACAGCCAAGATTTACTAAACGTCCTTTGGCTAAAATCAAAATTGATCTACCACTATCCTTGAACGTGTAGCGATCTACTGCACCCTCTTTTTCTCCTTTGATTTCATCTTTTGTTACTCGACCAGCAGCAACTTCTGCGTCGAGCCAAGCTATGTCAATCTCGGTATCAAAGTGACCAATGTTACAGAGGATTGCATCCTCGGACATGTGCACCATATGCTCCCCCTTAATAATGTCTTTGTTCCCTGTGGTCGTTACAAACAAGTTTCCTTCCTTGCAAGCAGCTTCCATAGTGGTGACCTCGAAACCTTCCATTGCAGCTTGTAGTGCGTTGATAGGGTCGATCTCTGTGACAAGGACACGGCAACCATAACGCTGCAAGCTTTGCGCACACCCTTTTCCAACATCTCCGTATCCACACACCACAGCAACTTTACCGGCAAGCATAATATCCGTTGCGCGCTTTACGCCATCTGCCAAAGATTCACGGCATCCATATAAGTTATCAAATTTACTTTTTGTTGCGCTGTCATTCACATTGATAGCAGGTACTTTTAATCCACTGCTTTTACTTAACACTTCTAGGCGGTGGATCCCCGCTGTCGTCTCTTCGCTTACGCCTTTAATGTCACCTAACATCTCTGGGAATTTTTCGTGCACCATCGCGGTTAAATCTCCACCATCATCGAGAATCATATTGAGCGATTTGCCACCCTCAAAAGCAGTAAGCGTTTGCTCTATACACCAATCAAACTCTTCGTTATTTAGGCCTTTCCAAGCAAATACAGGAAACCCCGCTTTAGCAATTGCACAGGCAGCATGGTCTTGGGTGCTAAAAATATTACAACTACTCCAGCTTACTTCTGCGCCAAGTATCGCCAGTGTTTCGATAAGCACTGCTGTCTGAATAGTCATATGGAGACAACCGGCAATACGAGCACCTGCAAGAGGTTGCAGTGGTCCATATTTTTCACGCAACGCCATAAGTCCTGGCATTTCATTCTCTGCCAAAGCAATTTCTTTGCGGCCAAATGCAGCCAATCGTTCAAACTCCTCAGCGGAGCAATCGAGAACTTTGTAGGGGAGGGTGGGGTGAGTGGTGTGTGACACGAGAGTATTGTAATGAAGAAATATTAAAATATTGAAATATTGAAAAGAATTTTCAGAATTTCAGCATTGCTTCATTTCATCATTGGTAAGTGCTCTCCATACACCTCCTCTGCCCTAGCCCAAACAGCATCCCGATCAACATGATCTATCAAGGTACCTTCAATTTCGACAGCGAGTGACCCCATAGCATTTCCGAGTCGCAAAGAATCTATCAAAGACCATTCAGATTGGAGTCCTGCCAAGAACCCTGCACGAAATGCATCTCCAGCTCCAGTAGGATTAACGACTTGATCTGGAGTACATGGTCCCACATTAAGCGCTCCCTCTTTTGAGAAGCACGTGACACCTGCGTCACCACGAGTAACAATCACCATAGAGGTTGTTTCAAGAGCACTTTGCTCATCAATACCTAATCGATCCGTAATCAGTCCCCATTCATACTCATTCGCAATTACTCCTTCACTATGCTCTACACCAAAGCGTAGTTCGTCATCAGAAAGCGCTAATACTTGCTGACCAGGATCAAAGAAAAACGGCACTTTGTACTCTGTACACCACCTGATTCCTTCCATCATTAGTACGGCATTACGCGGGCTAATAATCGCATGAGAAATTTCTTCTCGCCTGTCTAAAAGGTCGGGAAATGAGCCATCGGCATCAGCCCCTGGATGAAAAAACGTAATCTGACGTGCCGAGCTATCCGTTCCAATAATTGCGGTAGCGGTAGCAGCGGTCTGTAGCTGCTCTACATACTCTATGGAAATACCACGATTCTCCAGAAGGTTTCTGTATTCAATACCATCTGATCCAACGGTTGTTACCAGCATTGGGTCTTTTCCGAGCAAGTTTAAGCTCCATGCAATGTTTGCCGCAGTCCCTCCATGATGCCTAGCAAAATGTGGAGCAAAAAAACTTACCGCAAGAGTATCGAGTGCTGATGTATCAATAGCGTCCGCAAATGAGCCATTATAACCCAAAAGGAGGTCGTATGCTGTTGAACCGTTTACTAAGATCTTCATACGCTAATGATAACACTAGAAGAAGGGCTAGTAGCTAGTAGTTAGGGGGTTTTTTGCTAACTACTCACTACAAACCCCTGCTAAACTGCCATAGATGAAGATCGCCGTCATCGGTACCGGCTACGTAGGACTCGTTTCCGCTGTGTGTTTCGCAGAATTGGGACACGAGGTCTTTGGAGTAGATATAGACGAAGAGAAAGTACGAAAACTCCAAGGTGGTATCAGTCCTATCTACGAACCAGAGCTCGAAGAACTTCTCAAGAAAAACCTCGAAGCAGGCACCGTAAAATTTACAACAGATCTTGCAGAGGCACTCCCAGATACTCAGGTCGTATTTTCTGCAGTAGCCACACCACCCAACGAAGACTTTTCTGCTGATTTGAAGGCAGTATTTATTGTTGCTGAGTCTGTCGCAAAACTTGCAGATCACAATATTGTATTCGTAAACAAATCGACAGTACCTGTAGGAACAGGAAAAAAGTGCGAAGAAGTAATCGCCAAGGCACTTGCAGGTCGCAAAGTCGACTACAAGATTCCTGTTATCTCTAATCCGGAGTTTTTACGAGAAGGACATGCAATAAGCGACACCATGCAGCCAGATCGTATCGTTGTTGGCATGAACGAGAATGGATGGGCGAAGCAAACAATGGAAGAACTATACGTTCCACTTACACGAACGTCGCAACCTATTGTATGGATGTCTCGCGAGAGCTCGGAAATCGTAAAGTATGCAAGCAATGGATTTTTGGCAAACAAAATTTCGTTTGCCAACATGCTCTCGGAACTCTGTGAAGCGACAGGAGGAAACGTTCGCGATGTCACAAAGGGAATGGGATTAGATAATCGTATTGGTCCTCGGTTTTTACAATCCGGAATTGGATACGGTGGAAGCTGTTTCCCAAAAGATGTAAAAGCACTGATCGCACTATCCCGAGAAACAGGGGTGCCACTTCCATTAATCCAGGCAACACACGATATAAACCAGCACCAGCGCGAACGCTACTTCAAAAAAATACTCGATGCACTTCCAGCCGAAGGTGCTACAGTCGGTATTTGGGGTTTATCATTTAAACCACGTACCGATGACATGCGTGAGGCACCAAGCTTGGATCTGATTCCACTTCTGACAAAAGCGGGTCACACTGTGCAGGCATATGACCCTGTGGCAATGGAGAATGCAAAAAACATCATCAAACAACGGGGGGATCCCTCCCCGCATTCCGAAGAAATTCGATGGTGTCAAAGCCCAATGAAAGCTGCAGAAAATGCTGATGCCGTAATAGTACTTACCGAGTGGGAAGAGTTCTGCAACACAGACCTTACTACGTTAAAACTTACCATGAAAGGTAATGACCTCTTTGATGGACGAAATATTTACGAGCCTGCAGAGGTAAAAGAAGCAGGACTCCAGTACCATGGCATTGGACTATGAAAATACTTTTGACAGGATCGGCTGGATTCATTGGATTCCACACGGCAAAGATGCTCCTCGAGCGTGGAGACACTGTCATAGGATTCGATAACTTTAACGAGTACTACGACCCAGAACTAAAGAGAGCACGAAATAAAATTTTAGAAGGATACGATAATTTCACAATCATTCGCGGAGATTTGAAGAATGTTGATGATCTAAAAAAAGCCTTTAACCTACTCAACGAACCAACGAAGCAACGAACCAACGATGAAACCCGTGTCTGTCACCTCGCAGCCCAAGCTGGCGTGCGTCACTCTATAGAGAACCCAGATATTTTTATTCAGGATAATATCCAAGGAACAAACAACATCTTCGAGCTCTGCAAAGAATACAACGTCGGCGGAGTAACCTACGCAAGTAGTAGCTCTATTTACGGAGATAACGAACAGAGTCCATTTAAAGAAGAGCACAAAGCAGACAGCCCAATGTCTTTGTATGGAATGACAAAAAAATGTAACGAACTACAGGCCTACACATATCACAGTCTGCACGGAGTAAAGAGCACGGGACTCCGGTTCTTTACAGTCTACGGCCCTTACGGTAGACCTGACATGGCACTGTTCCTATTTGCCAACTGGATAACGAAAGGAGAACCAATGCAGATCTTCGGTGAAGGAAAGATGCAACGCGACTTTACGTTTGTAGAAGATATCGCAGCAGGCATTGTTGCCGCACTCGATAAAAACTACGACTATGAAATCTTTAACCTCGGAGGAGGAAAAACAGAAGAACTCATGGATTACATCACCACACTCGAGAAAGCACTGGGTAAAGTTGGAGAGAAAGAAATGCTCCCGATGCAACCGGGTGACGTGGTATCAACTTCAGCAGATATCTCTAAAGCACAAAAGATGCTCGGGTATAATCCACAAACACAAATTGCAGAAGGGATTCCAAAGTTTGTAGAGTGGTATAAACAATATTATCAATGTTGAAATTCTGAAATATTGAAAACCCTCTTTCAACATTTCAACATTGCTGCATTTCAAAATTTCCTAATCCACACCTCCTGTCCAATATTCTCTATTTGATAAAACCCATACCCAGAAACTCCAGGACAAGCATCTAAACACACGACTGCTTTTGCCTTCGAAAGAAGCGAAGGACGATAACGCAATATCGGAGAAGTGCTCTCATACTGCCAGCTATGACTAAAGTTTCCAGAGATCAACACAACACCTTCACTGGATAATTGGTTCACCTGATGCATAACTATGCGTGCACTAGAGTTATAAAATTCAAGTTGTGTGTGTGCAAAGATAAATACTGCTGTGACGATTTGCATCGCAAGAAGTGTTGCGGATTTCTTAAGGACACCAGGACTTGCTATTACTCCACCTATAAGAAGTGGCAAAAAGAGCACCGGGTAATACACACGATACGACGTAACATGAAAAGCGCAGACAAGTACGAAGCTTAACAGTAATGGCCAATGCTTTGCTCTTATAATTCCCAAAAGACCAAGCACAGAAAGCACACCACTCCCCGCCCACAGCCAAGACGTTGCAGTGAGCTGCACAAGATCTATCAAGGGCTGTCCGACATTTTGTCCTCCAGCATTCATAAAACTTGCAGCAGCCAGTGGGTTGGATGCGATATATAATGTAACAAGGAGAAGGGGTATACCAATAGCAAGTGCACTGCGAATAGGATGGACTTTTGCCTTCCAGAAAATAGCGATAACAATCGGGAGATATAACACTGCTTGGTATGCAGTGAAAAGTGACACCAACCAAAACAATGCAACCCATCCGAGAATATACTGATTTCCCAATTTCCCAATTTCCCAATTTCTTAGTAATAACCACACCAACACCAATCCCTGCAACGCCGTAAGCACCGCCATCATTACTGTTCCCGATTGAAATAGTACCGATGCACAAAAGATCCACAGTCCACACAATGTAAGCCTGTTCTCTGGTGACATACCTTTTGCCATACGTGCAATCAGCCATACGGCCTGGACAAGAAGTGTGGCGAATACAACGCGCATCAACATTTCTTGATACGGCAATGCTTCTGTTAGATTAATAATGCCACGCGCGAGTGGCGGATGTGGATACGGAATATTCAGAAGATACTTTGCCTCATCCGTATGCACAGCACCAAGCCCACGATACAGCGCCAGCAAGACTGCATACCCTTCTATGCCGATGAGTATTAGAAGTCTTCGCATGTAGATAAGAGACCAGTAGAAAAATAGACGTTGTAACACGAGATGGGATCTTCTCCACGAACATACGACCGGTAGTGAAGTTGAATTTTCTCGGCATCGATAGCGCCAATAGAAACACCAGATAATAACCAACCTTCGCGCTTTGCTGTCGCCTGAATAAGCGTCTGCGTACGACTACGCAAAGCAGGGTCTGTGTACAGAGGGAGCAATGTCCACAAGCGACAGGCAAGTGCAAATGTAATCACCGCAACAGTGATCCAAAAGATAGGCCACTGATGAGAGTTTAGTTTTTCCATGCTACAAATCTACTCATTGTATAATTCCATACTACACCCGTAAACGCACCAATGATCACTGCAGCAAGATCCACCCATCCAAGAGAAAATAAGTACGAACTTACTGCATAGTTTGCTACAGCACCAAATGCGCACGCAAAATTATATTTTCCAAACCCTATAAGCATCGCCATTCCTCTTAATCTGGACACTGCAAAGGTCCATACATTATTAACGTAAAAGTTAAAGATGATCGCTACTTCGATAGCGGCTAACACTGCAATACGAAAGCCAAATAACGAGAGCTCCTCTCCAGACTGCAAAACAGATGATGCAGCTACGTACGTACCAAGATGCACGAGCACTCCGAAGGCACCCACGATGCAATACTTCAGAAATGTCAGTGGGATATACCGACCAACTGTTACATCGTATAAGTACTCCACAAATTCGATCTGCACACGACGCGATAACTTACTCTCTCCATGAAGCCGTGTAGAAAACGTAAACGGAACTTCTTGTACCGTTGTATCTTTCGGCACACACACCAATAAATCGAGTAAAATTTTAAATCCCTTTGGGTTTAGATGTCGCGCGGCGTTCTGAAACAGATCGTTGCGCAAGGCGAAAAAACCACTCATCGGGTCACTCGCTTTTACGTTACACACAGCTAGTGCCATTTTTGTAGCAACGCGACTCATGAGGTGACGTCGCTCATCCCACTCTCCAACACTTCCTCCGGGTACGTATCGCGAACCAATAGCGATACCACTTCCTTCTTGAATTGCACTGTAGAGCTTCGGCAAGATATCCATATCGTGTTGTCCGTCTGCATCCATCACAGCAAGTACATCACCTTTTGCAGAAAGAAAGCCTTCGATAACTGCAGAAGAAAGCCCTCTGCGTCCTACACGACGTATGACATGTACATCATCTAATTTCTGCCCTAGCTCTTGAGCAATTCTCCATGTCTCATCTGGGCTGTCATCATCTACAATGATGATTTCATGAGGAATGCCTTTAAGAGTCTCTTCTAGCTTTGGTAATAGCTCGGGCAGATTCTCCGATTCGTTATAGGTGGGGAGTATTAAAGAAAGCATTGCTACTAGCGTAGCAGGGGTTTGGAGTAAGTAGTTAGCAAAAACCCCCTAACTACTAGCTACTAGCCCCTTGTTCAGTGTTATCATTAGCCTATGAAAATCTTAGTTACAGGCTCCTCCGGCACAATCGGTACTAGACTTTGCGAAAAGCTCTTATCAGCAGGTCACGAGGTAATAGGAGCTGATTGGGAACCTTGTAAGTGGAATAAAGAAGTAGAAAATCTGAGGATTGATATCGACCTACGTCATAAAGATGAATGTGATACATTGCCTACAGACAGCGATCTGATTATTCACCTAGCGGCAAATGCTCGTGTCTATGAACTTGTCGAGCACCCAGAAAGAGCAATGGATAACTTTATTGATACCTTTAATATCCTTGAGCATGCACGCAAGAATGGCATCAAAAAAATGATGT
Organism: bacterium; assembly: GCA_027592135.1. Taxonomy (GTDB): domain Bacteria; phylum Patescibacteriota; class Gracilibacteria; order Peribacterales; family Peribacteraceae; genus UBA2170. Next base: position 48,048 of record JAQCIJ010000004.1, read on the forward strand.
TCGCTTCTTCTCGTGAGACCTACGGAAACATTCACCTTCCAGAAGGAGAGAAGTACACAGAAGACAAAGCACACTTTATGACCTGCGAGAGCCCATACACTGCAAGTAAGATCGGTGGAGAGGCATTATTTGAGGCCTACAAGAGGTGTTACCAGATTGATACGATTATCTTCCGGTTCTCCAATGTCTACGGCATGTACGACGATTCTATTCGTGTCGTTCCCCTCTTCTACAGGCAGGCAAAAGCAAACGAGCCTATGAAAGTATTTGGAAAAGACAAGTGCCTCGACTTTACGTACATCGATGACTGCGTCGATGGAATAGTGCTTGCGGTAGAAAACTTTGAGTCTGCCAAAAACGACACCTACAACTTAGCCTTCGGAGAAGGAACAACCATCATGCATCTCGCGGAGAAAGTTGTAGAGCTGCTCGGAAGTAGCTCCACAATAGAGGCTACAAACAGTCGCACGGGAGAAGTAACGCACTATATTGCTGATATCTCTAAAGCCAAAAAAGCCTTCGGATATAATCCTAAAACCAACTTCGAAGACGGAATTCGCAAGAGTATGGAGTGGTATGAGGCAAATGCTGATACAAAGTAATTCACCTCTTTGATCTTTTTTTCTTGATACCAACCTCACCCCCGACCCCTCTCCTGCCATCCTGATCTCCTTTCCAGGAGAGGGGAGCTTTGTTTTATTTGAAATAGTAGGTCGAGGAGGTTATTAAGCATTTACTTATTCACCTCTATGACCGAGTTCCCCCTCTCCTAGCAGCCTCATTTATGAGGCGTGGTAAGTGGCGTGGTAGGAGAGGGGGTTAGGGGGTGAGGTCAGGAAAAAGTGTATGAAAAGGCAAATTCGTAGGTATTGACATATACATAAATAGTTGTAGAATATTGCAACTATGCGAAAACCATCCATCCCCGTTAAACTCCATGCAAATGAAATTCGTCATGACGAAGGGGCTTTTGAATCTACATGGACGCCTGGAGATACCATTGGAAAGTTCCAAGAATGGACACGATTTTGGGTAAGGCAAAATGCAGAGACTACACCGATAGATGAGGCTTTATCTCTAGCTGTACATGTGCGTCCTTGTGTTAAAGATACTCAATCAAAATTCAATCCTTTTAAACAAAGATTTGGTGGAGAAACATATGATGAAATGTTCGCTCCAATTGGAAAAAATCAGAAAGAAGTCGACGTGCTGACAACTACTCCTTCAAATCTAGATGCTGTACTTGTATGGACAAAAGAGGATGGATTTGAGTTGGACCAAGCGTCAGTAGAGCAGCTCTTTCCTGAAAACGTCAAAGTAGAACGACAGGGAACTGCATGGGTTGTGTATCAAAAAATGCTAACCACAGAAGAGAAACGAAAAAGAACTATACGAAGTGAGCGTGAAGCAGAAATTGCCGCTGAACAACATAGAGAACGTTTCAGTGTTCCCGATCTACGTACTGGAGAACGAGTAATAAATATCTCACCAAGTGGGGAAATTGATGAAACAATACTTCATCGTGGTGGAATCCCTCTTCTTATGGCATCTGAGACATCCAAAACCCATCCCAACAAAAGACACGATATCGCTAGAGCTGTTAATGCAGTAGACACAAATGGGCCATTTATTGGATTTAAAAAACTCTTTACAGCAGAACAACTTAAGAGATTAAGATCTGCAGATGCAGAGCTAGTAGCGGATTGTTTTTCTCAATTCCAAAGGCTCTATTCTGGTCATCAAGTAGAGCAACTAATTCCAATAATTAGCGAAGGTATTAACACCCACATTGTACCGCTTATTCCAAAGCTTACCGAAGGTCCTATAAAAAATAGGATAGTACATGCGGTAGCTATGTGGAAAGAAAACCTAGAAAACCCATATCGAAACTTTGCATATAGACAAAGAAACTCCGAGGAACTCCATAAAACAACGGGGTATTTGCTACAAAAGAACCCTCAATACTTCTCTGTTGCCTCAATGAAAAACACTAATAATACTCGCAGCTTTGCCTCATGGAGCCATGAAGGATTGTTACTTCACGCTTCACCTGGGAATAATAATTCCTATACGTTCATGGATGCTGTTGGCATAATACACGAACTAACACACGCTCAGCAAATACAAGAAGAAATCGACGATACAAACACGCTATCCCCATCCGAAATTCAAGAAATTATTAAGAGATTTTATAATGAACGTCCGAACAGTGATGAAGCGTTAGACTCGTATGATGTGAATAGAGGTATAGCTGATATCGATAATGAGTGTGAGACGTTTGCCGTAATGTCAGAACTTTTTGATGCTCGACTAGATAATGGTACCTATGATCATGAAGATGTAATGAAAGAGCTGCAATTACCAGCAACAGAAGATGCTCACATGCAAGTAACACAATTGTCACACTGTGCGACTCTCTATTTTCAAGGGGGCGAAAGAGTAGGGAGTAGGTACCCTAAAGCATTTGTAGATTACATTGTAAGCACTTACGATGGTTTTGCGCGCTACACGAAAGACCAGAACAAAAATCCCATCCTTCTTGAAAAAGCAGGTGAAAATGGATTGCAACATTTATATAAGTAAAACCTATAAAACATAATATTCCCCAAACTGCGTAAGAACTAAGCCTTCTTCTCTTCGTGATACGTTCGCTCTGCATTGACCTCCCAAATATTCATGTTGTTTGTTTCCCCTGCAACGATATTATCAACTGCAGTCATTGCGGTTAACATACTGTGATCTTGATTGTTATACCGGTGCATTCCGTTGCGTCCTATCAAAAACAAGTTTGGGATAGTGAGTGACCAATCACGAATAGTATCGAGCTTATCGTACGTCCCAAAATACGCAGGATATGCCTTTTGCATCCGCAAGACGCACGCATCTTTAACCGATGATTTTTCTATGAATCCAATCTTCTCCATCTCAGCAATTCCATGAGCAATCATCTCTTTATCAGGCTTGGTCCAGAGTCTGTCTCCTTCATCGACAAAGTACTCGAGTCCTATCCAAATAGTATCAGACTGCGCAACCATATATGGGCTCCAGTTATTAAAGATCTGAATACGACCAACATCTACCCCTCTATCCTGAACATAAATCCAGTTATCTGGAACTTCACTTGCAGGCGTCTTCCCTTTTTCTTGCACATGCAGCGTATCAAGAAGTAATCCCACTGTAAGGAAGTCCCGATAGATAAGTCCTTTTGCCACTTCTTGTACTTCTTCTGGTGGAGCCGGGTTCATCCCTGCAATCAAGTGCTTCACCGGCATTGTCGAGAAAAAGTAATCACAGTCCATCTCTTGCTTCTCACCAGACTCAACATGTTCGACAGTTACTGAAGTTGCTTTCCCATCTACATGTTTTACCGAAGTTACTTTATGCTTCATCCGAACCTCGCCACCACAAACATCGATCTGCATCGCAACCGTTTCCCACATTTGTCCAGGACCAAACTTCGGATAGAAAAACCGCGTAATCAAACTCGTCTCTCGCTCTGCTTGTGCCTTAGAAAACTCCGAACTCAATAAGTCTTTTACAGCGTGCGAAACTGCACGACGAAGAGAGAGTCCTTTGATACGTTGCGCACCCCAGTCGGCTTTGATCTGCCCACACGGAACTCCCCACACCTTCTCGGTATAGTCTTCGAAGAACGTTTTATAGAGCCTCATACCAAATCGATTGATCATAAACGCATCAAGATACGTCTCGTCTTTGCGCTTAAACAGTTGTGCTTTTATGTAACTTATTCCAATAAGAGTGGTATTGAGTAACCCCATCCTCCATGCAATTTTTAGCGTGATCCCAATCGGGTATGGGAAAAAGTTTCGCTTAAAGTAGATACGAGAAATACGTGGACGATGCAGCATCACATCATGATCCACCTCTGGGTCTGGAGCAGCAACAGTAAACTTCGTGGTCGTTCCATCTGCCTTGTCTTCTGGTGCACACCGTGGGCAGAGGTATTCAACGACAGACTCTGCAACGTAGTCGATCTCGTGCTTTAACTTCTCTGTATCCGCTGCAGGAGCTCCTTGTACCGGAAGAATATTAAACCACCAATCCATGACGCGTTTACTCTTAGAGAAAAACCGGTGACCGCCAATGTCGATACGGTTTCCTTTGTAATTATAGGTCTGAGCGATTCCTCCGATAGCATTAGAAGCTTCGAACACAATAGGTGTGATATCTGTACGCTTCAAAAGTTCGTATGCAGCAGTAAGTCCTGCAGGTCCTGCGCCGGCAATGATGGCAATTTTTTTCATCTAATGAAAAACGTAGAATTTCCGCATAGTAAAATTCCAAAATAACACCAAGATCTGGGAGACCATTTTAGAAATTACCGGATCAATATTTGCGATTTCAATCAGAAAATACAAAATCAACCACGTCCATAATAAGCCCCCTACCGCTATAGCAAACACCATAAAGAGCTCTTTTGCTCTGTCATGCCTACTCTCAAATACCCAGATAATGCAGAGAAAATGATTCCACGAGAGCCCCAACATGTAACCAATAAATGCAGCGAGTGCATAGTGCATATCTGCGTACGTAATCAGCACCGAAAATGCTAATAGATCTACAACTGCAGCAGTCCCTCCAACAAAGAAGTAGCGAATAAACTGCAGATGAGCAGCACCGGTCTTATCGAGGAGTAGTTTGCGAATCATTACGGCAACTATAGGGAATCAAGGGAATCAAGGGAATCAAGGATCTTCGATTTCTTCGATTTCTTCGATTCCCTCACTCTCCTTCCATAGGTAGACTTCCTACACAATGGATTCTCCTAAAATAGCCATCGTCGGCCTCGGTTATGTCGGGCTGCCTCTGGCACATGCCTTTGCAAAGAAGGGGTACACCGTTTATGGATACGATAAAAACAGTGAACGTATTGCAACTCTACAAACAGGAGAAGACTGGACTGGAGAATTGAGCAAAAAAGATCTTGAGAGCGTGACGATAGAACTCAGTGATAACCCAGAGATCATTGCCCATGCCGATATTATTATCGTGGCATTGCCCACTCCCGTAGATGAAAACAAGAAACCTGATCTCTCTATTGTAAAAGGGGCATCGGAAGATATTGGAAAGCACATGAAAGACGGAGCAATTGTGGTGTACGAATCGACTGTAGCTCCAGGAACAACAGAGGAGATTTGCGGCCCTATTGTGCAAAAAGCATCAGGAGGAAAATCATTCAAGCTTGGCTACAGTCCAGAACGCATAAACCCCGGAGACAAAGAACACACCGTATCCAAAATTATCAAAGTTGTCGCAGGACAAGACGAAGCCACAACAGACGTGCTCTGTGATTTGTACAACTCTATCATCACAGCAGGTATTCACCGAGCACCCAATATTAAAACTGCAGAAATGAGTAAGGCAATCGAGAATGCACAACGCGATCTTAATATTGCGTACATCAATGAAGTCGCAATGCTCTGCCACAAAATTGGTATCAACACAGAAGAGGTCTTAGAAGCTGCAGGAACAAAATGGAATTTTTTGCAATTTAAACCAGGACTTGTAGGAGGACACTGTATCGGCGTAGACCCGTACTACCTTGTAGAAAAAGCCGAGCAACTCGGTATGACTACACAAGTAATTTCTGCTGGTCGTGCAGTAAACGACGGCATGGCACAACTGGTTGTTGATGAAGTTGTAGAAGCGCTTGGAAAGTCTATGAATGAGAAAAAGGTTTTGGTAATGGGTATGACATTCAAGGAAGATGTTCCAGATACAAGAAATAGTCAGTCGTCATTGATCATTAGTGCATTAAAGCATGCAGGATGCACTGTCGTTACCCATGATCCGTTTATGCAGAATACCGATACATTTGATGGAGCCCCTTTTGATGCCATCGTACTTCTGGTAAAACATCAGCAATATCTCAGCCTCGGAACAAAAGCGTTTATCGATGCGACGACAAAAGATGGCGTGATTTATGATGTAAAAGGCGTGCTGGATAAAAAGGTAATTGTTGCAGCTGGTCGAACATACCTCACACTCTAATGCATAGTTCACATTCTACAGATCGCGTATCTTGCCCTATGTGCAAAAGCACACAAACACATGAGCTCTGTGCTTTGAAATATACAGATACGCACGTTCGATCGTTCCTTCAAACGTATTATAAAAATGCCATTAAGCAATCGTACATACAAGATATGCACTATGTCATACATCAATGCAATGCGTGTGGCAGTTGCTATCAAAAAGAAATACTCAATAGCGCAAGCATGGAGCTTCTGTATGGAGAATGGATCTCTCCTAAAAATAGTAAAAAAAAGGTCGTAAATACTCAGCGACAGATAGATCTAGCAAGGCATATAGGACGCATCCTCCTCCTCTTCCCTCAGCCAAATACTGCACACCTGCTTGATTACGGAATGGGATGGGGCGACTGGTGTCACATGGCGCAATCATTTGGCTTTAGCGCATGTGGAATCGAGTTGGATCAAGAGAGAATAGATTTTGCACGAAGTCGTGGAATCAAAGCGTACTTACCAGATGATTTACCAGAGGGTCCTTACGATTTTATCTATCTAGAACAAGTACTCGAGCACTTACCAGAGCCCTACGAAGTTATCCAAAAATTGGTAGGCTTGCTTAGTAACAATGGCTACATACATATCGGCGTACCCAATGGGGCATCTGTAGAAAAAGCTGCACGAAGAAATCCACTATCACTCTTAAAGAAAGGTCCCGCTCAGCCGCTAGAGCATATTAATTGCTTCTCTCATAAATCTCTCATTACATTTATGAAGCAATTTGACTGTCATCCAGCTTCGCAAAAAGAACTATTCCTCCGCTCGAAAAGCCCGCGTCTACTACTAAGAGATTCTCTACTGATGTGTGCACGACTTCTTCCTCCGTCGATATTCCCTCACAAAACTAGTCTTTTGTTTCAAAAAAGAACCTAAGAAAAGGTACGCTCTACACATGCTATTTACGACCTCTTGGGACGACGGC
>JAQCIJ010000031.1 GCA_027592135.1 bacterium
TGATCTCCTGCCTCATTTTCTGCCACAATTAGCAGATCGTCGAGAAAAGGTACTTGACACTATTATTCGTATCTGTAAACTCTAACATGCTGGAACACATCTGGCACTGGCGTTTTGCAAAAAAGCTCTCCCCTGCCCTGCAGGAGAACCGTTTGCTGTGCTTCGCTAATGGCGATCCAGAAACAGACCCATTACAAACACAAGAAACATATGCAGCTGCAGGTCTGCATCCTGATGGAACCCCATTGGAGGGCGGTACTGCACATGTAGAAAACACAGAGAGATCACCAGAAAGAATCTCTGAAGATACACAAGTAGAAGTATCCAATGCACTGCAGACTCCAGAATCCGTACTCAGCAGAGCGCAAAGCGCAAAAACACGGTTAAGAGATACCATGAATAGATTCGATATGTACAAAGACCAACCAGAAGTAAAAAAGATTATTGATAATGTCATGATCTGGCAAAAAGGCACAGAGGCAAGGCTTGTTTTGGTCAACAAGGTACTAGAGACACAACAAGACTGGGAACGTGGTTCTCTTGCGCCAGCTGATTACAGAGATGCTATACAGGGCTTTATCCATGATGTAAGTGGAGAAGAAAAAGCGATTACACTAGCTGACGAATACGATATGAGCCTCAGTGAGTGGATGGCACTACCCCCAGATGAGCGCCGAAAAATACAAGAGCAAATTAACCGAAATTTTGAGGCGCAAGATGTTGGAAACCCAACGAAACATGCAGAACAAATTATTGAGGAAATCGAAAGCTATCTCAAAGAAAATGAAGAAGGATTAGAGAAGTTTGCTATGGAACTTGGAAAAGGAGAAGAAGAAGGTCCAGGGGCAACTACAACAATAATCGCATCGATGAAATCTGCGTTTGGAAACATACAGTTCGTATCAATTATGGACGTAATTCATGCGGGTCAAAAATATGTAGAAGGCCTCAAGTCAGCATGGGAGAAAAGATCCCAACGCATATCTGCAGGGCTTGCCACCGATATAGGTTCTGCATTGCGGTTCTTGCCACTGGGAAATGAGGTATACACAGAACTTTCTACCGCTCGGGAATCTAAAAACCAAGAGGAGAAGAATCAACAAAAAGAACTGATGAAGCAAAACAATACGACTTTCCCCGAAGCAACAGTAATGCTGAATCAACTGCGATACAACGCCAACAAATTTAATGGTGCCATGGAATATATGGCAGAACGTGGTTGGCTGTATGATTTGAATATAGGAGCGAGGAAACTGTTCGGAGTTACGATTCCAAAACCCGAGGGGTGGAGCCGTGAATCCTACAGAGAGAATCTCATTCGTATGCAATCCGAAGACTCTAGTGGTCAAGAGACTCAAAAGAAGCGCATGGAAAACCTTATTGGAACAGATGCGGACATAGAGCCAATTGCAGAATCTCTAGAAATAGAGCTCAATAACTTCAACTACTGGGCAGCATATACTGCACTGGAAATTGCTATGAAAAAAGGAAAGATTGGAGAAAGCGGAACATGGATGATTACAATCCTACTCAGTCACCTCAGAAAAAACCCAGAAGCGAGAAAGTATATTCCTATTGATATTCTGGACCAGATAGGTAATAGAGGTATTGAGCATCCTGCCTGGACACCAACATTCTTAAAAATCAATCGTCCGCAACTTACCGCATGGCAGAAAAGCCAGAAAAGTGACGGTCCCGATCTGTTTCAATACGCAGGTGATCTTGCAAAAGCCATTACGATTATCGAAGCAGATATTGCTGGTAAATTTGGATCTACCGATAAGGAAATTGCAGAAAAATTTGGTCCAAAAGTGCTGACGCTAAACCAACTGGTAGCGAGGGTACTTGCTGCTCAAGTCGTAACCTATGGAGATCAAACCGTTTCCATTTTTGACAATAGATATTCAGAATATCGACGAGCAATTCTTGAAAAAAATACATCCATTGATGCAGGAAAAGCAGATGATGACTTCTATGGAAATATTTCTGATGCATTCCTTGTTGGCTCCAGTGGTCTACGAAGTATACTTACTTTGACAACACAAGGTGGATTTACTTATCTACAAAAAGCGAACTACTACATTGAAAACATATTCCTATTAGATAAGCAACTTCAAGAACATGGCACCGAAGAAGCCAAGCGAAACTATCGCAATGAAATGAGTAAAAAACTCAATCAGTACCTTATTGAAGATGCCAGTAGACAAGGTGCAACAAAACTAGGTTGGAAAAATAGAACATCGAACGGGAAAACTTTACTACCCGAATTTTTATCACATGGTTTAATTTCGCAAGAAGCATACGATACCATCATGAAAAATTAGGCAGACCATGTTACAAAAACTTAATCCAATAGATCAGCCACATAAGGATAGTTGCACTTATAGTGCATCTGTTGCAAGATAAGTGTATGCACATCCGCATCAAAAGAGTCGACCCCTCCCTCCCCCTCCCCAAACACGAATCTAGTGGAGCTGTGGGTTTTGATTTTGTCACACGCGAGACAACAACAATAGAACCAAAATGTATCGCACTCGTGCCCGGTAACGTCATTGTGCAAGTCCCGGAGGGTCATGCACTGCTTATAGTTCCGCGCTCCTCTCTGCCCCGTAAGAAGGCCTTAGTATGCCCACACAGTATCGGTGTCATCGACCAAGACTACCACGGACCAGATGATGAGATACTCATACAAGTACAAAACATCAGTGACGAAGTGGTAACAGTAGAACGTGGAGAACGTATCGCGCAGGGAATGTTTGTCAAAGTGGAACAGGCCGAGTGGGTTGAAGAGAAAGAGCTCGCAAGTGTATCGCGGGGAGGGTTTGGAAGCACGGATAATCACGGATAATCGTTTATTCGTTTATTCGAAACAACGAACCAACGAAAAGAGCATCCCACCAGATGCCCTTAAACGTTACATAAACAAACTATTTAGAGATTGGCTTACGCATAAACGCAGGAACTTCAAGCTCATCTTCGTTCAGTTCAAGCTTCGTAGACCTTGCTTCCATAAGAGATGGAGCGACAGTGTTAGTGCGTTCTGCAGGTATGGTGTTTGGAACACCAAAGGTCTTTTTGGTAAGACTTTGGCCTGAGGTGCTTCCGATAGCTGGGTACAACTTTGTTTCCTGTTCACTAAATCCAGTAGCAACAACGGTGCATTTTACTTCACCTGTTGCACTCTCATCAATGACAGCTCCAAAGATAATATTAGCATCAGGGTCAGCAGCTTCGGTGATAATACGGGCAGCTTCGTCTACCTCGTACATAGAAAGGTCATTTCCACCGGTAATATTAAAGAGGATTCCTTTTGCACCAGAGATACTAAGTTCGAGCAAAGGGCTATCAATCGCAGCGCGAGCAGCTTCTGCAGCACGACTGTCTCCTGTTCCATATCCAATACCCATTAACGCAGTACCTGCATCTTGCATAATAGATTTCACGTCAGCAAAGTCCACGTTAACAAGACCATGTACGGTAATAAGAGTAGAAATACCTTCGATAGCGTGCTGTAATACCTCATCTACCACTTGGAATGCTTCTGTGAGTGGTGTGGTTTTATCAATAAGAGAAAGAATCTTATCATTCGGAATAACAATCAGTGTATCAACTTTTCCTTTCAGGTTCTCTAAAGCATCTTCTGCCTGCTTCTTTCTTTTGAGTCCTTCAAAGTTAAACGGCTTCGTTACAACACCAACAGTCAAGATGCCCATACTGCGAGCCATTTCTGCGATAACTGGAGCACTTCCAGAACCAGTACCTCCACCAAGACCTGCGGTAATAAAGAGCATATCAGCACCTTCGAGAGACTTTTTGATCTCTTCCATGCTTTCTTCGGCAGCTTTTTTTCCAATATCTGGATTGGCACCAGCTCCGAGTCCCCGAGTAACACCACGACCAATAGTAAGCTTCTTGGTTGCAGGATTATGATACAGAGCTTGAACATCGGTGTTAACAGCAATAAAATCTACACCCTGGATCTTTGAATCCATCATGCGCTTAATCGCATTGGATCCACCACCACCTGCACCGAGAACGCGGATATCGGCACCAGGTGTTACGTCTGGGCGTACTTCACGAGAGCTGACAGAGCTTGTAGTAGCGCTGTCATCATCGCCTTGCTGCGACCCACCAGATTTACTACCTGAGAAGAGGGAACGAAGTGTATCTGACATGATAGAAATGGAGAATAAAAAATGAAAAGTGGGCGCAGGGGTATACCCCGCTAAATACTAAGGAAGCAAACTCTTAAACCAAGAACCTGCCTGACTAAAGACGCGTTTCATCTGGACACCACCCATGCGCTGTTGGCCTTCGCCCTCACGCATGCCCCATATCAAAGCACCAAGTGCTGTTGCATACGCTGGATCATCAACTTTTTCGATAACACCGCCGATATCTGTCGGAAATCCCATTTGCACAGGAAGTCCTAAGATATCACGAGCAAGATCAAGCACTCCAGGAGCCTTAACGGCAGCTCCAGTAAGAAGAGCACCAGCAGGAAGCATTCCTGCACGACCAATCTTTTTAAGCTCTTCGTTGACGAGTGAGAAAATCTCAAAATACCGCGCTTGCATAATTTCTGCCATATACCTCTTCGAAACCGTCTGCGTATCAATCTTGGATACTGTCGAGAGATCGATCATCTCACGTTCTTGAATTTCTTCTGGTAATACAGATCCAAATTCAATTTTGATCTTTTCTGCAGTATCCACAGATGTGCGAAGCCCAATAGCAATATCATTTGTCACACTTTCGCCGCCAAGAGGAATACTGACACTGTGCAAAATCGTCCCCTCCTCAAATACAGCAAGACTTACACAGCCGGCTCCGATGTCGATAACTGCAACACCTAACTCTTTCTGCCTCTTCGTAAGAACAGCCTCACCAGCAGCAATAGTAGAAGGGATGAGGTCATCGATATCTACTCCTGCTTGATCGACACACTTTTCTATATTTTTTACGTGCTGGATGTGACCAGTAACAATATGTGCATCCACCTCCAATCGAATACCCGTCATGCCAACAGGATTTTTAATGCCACGCTGCTCATCGACAGCATAGGCTTTTGGTTCAATATGAAGAATCCTTCGGTTAGCAGGAATCGATACCGCCTGAGCGGCGTCCAGAACACGTGCTACATCATCAAGGGTAATCTCTGATCCAGAGATAGCAATCACTCCCCTACTATCAAACGCCTCTATATGAGAGCCAGACATACCAACAAATACATGGTTAATAGGAACACCAGCCATACGTTCTGCATCTTCGAGAGATGAGATAATATTATGGATGAGTTCTTCAACATCAATCACGTGCCCCTTTCGCATGCCCAGTGATGGAGAAAGGCCAACGCCAATAACATTAGGTGTGCTCTGTGAACCGTCACCATCTGCGACAGCAACAACCGTTCGAATTTTAGAGCTACCTATATCAAGGCTAGCGAGTACTCTCTCTTTGGACATAGTAGGGGGTTATTAAAGAAGTAACGCGAAGTCTACGTGCTACAGAATGCAATGCAAGAGCCTATTGAATACCAAAGGTATACATAACGTGATTTTGTGAACAAAAAATGTAATCAGTCTTTTTGTTTTTATAAAGGGCTAACCAAACTTTTTTATCCTTCGAAAAATGCACTAAAAAATAGATGAGTACTAATTGTATGCAGGATTATTCAAACAATGACAACTGTGTTTTACTTTCTGCCGGCATCGCAATGGTATCCGTGAGAAAATGAGACTGGCCGTAGTCAGTTTCCAAGAACTTCATGAACCTCTTCGAAAGCAAAGTAAATTCGAGTTCTGTAAAGAATTCGAGTAGAAGAGTTGGATCCATGTCTATCAGTTGAATATCCTCCATCGAAACTGGAAGGTCTAAATCGCACACAAGCTCTGCCATGCGTTCACAGAAAAATGCTTGCTCTTTATCAGCCTCCAATTTTTCACGAATCGCAGGTCGGATGTCTGGAAGGTGGTTGTAAATTTCTGTCAGTGATCCAAATTCTTGGATCAGCGTAGAAGCCGTTTTTGGTCCAATCCCACTGACACCCTTAAGATTATCCGAGCTATCTCCACTTAACCCCTTAAAGGCTGCGACCTGGGATGGAGTAACACCAAGTTTTTCATAGACCTCATCTGGACCGAGGTACTCTGCTTGGCTGTATCCTTTGTGAGGAATTGCTACTCGAATATTTTCTGATACCAGCTGAAAGGCGTCTTTATCTCCCGTAACAATAGTGACTTTCATTCCCTGTTCGTTTCCTTCTGTGGCATAACTGGCAAGATAATCATCTGCCTCGTATTGAGGATTACTCACTACGGGAAATCCAAATGCCTTCATCAACTCCATAACCCTTGGGATCTGACCATAGAAATCATCGGGAGTATCTGCTCTTCCGTCCTTGTAGGTCTCATTTGCCTCATGACGAAAGGTCTTACTCCCCTCGTCAAAACAGATCACGATGGAGTCTGGCTCTTCTGCAGCGAGGATAGCCAGTAGCATAGAGGCCATGCCAAATGGCGTATTTACCTGCTCTCCAGCTCGTGTAGAAAGAGTACGGGGAATCGCCCAATACGCCCTATACATAAGATGATGTCCATCGACAAGAACGAGATGTTTCATGTAACTCCAGAGTGCCCAAATATATGGGTAAACACAACCTATATATTCGACACTAATTCCTACGGTTAGACAAGCTCAGGTCTCTTCAAAAATACTCTGTTTTAGGCTATAATAAGAGGAAATATAAATACATATGACTCCTGCAACAGACCAAAAAATCGCCCAACGCTACACAGCAGCTTCCCTTGAAAAGAAAGGGAAGAATAAGCAAAGCCTGCAAGAAGAACTCGGCTGGCCTGCTGAGACAAAAAGACCAATTGCCTGTATTCCTTGTGGTATGAGTGAAGCTCTAGGTGGAACTCTTCTCGAGGAGGTACTACCAGGACTCTTAAGCCAAGATATACAGATTCTCATTCTTGGAAAAGGCTCCAGCTACTACGGAGACTTTTTTACGCAGCTTGCAAAGCAACACCCTCATCGTATTGCTATTATCCCAAACGAAGAAGTTGCTATCCGAAAGATGTATGCAGCTGCAGACATTGCACTCTTCTTTGCAGATCCTGCTTCTAGCCCCGAACTACTACAAGCTCTCAGTTATGGAGTTGTCCCTATAGCACCAAGTACAACAGAACTCGAAGATTATAATCCTGTCCAAGAAGCCGGGAATGCCTTTATGTATTCAGAAAATACTCTTTGGCATGCATTCGGAGCAGTTGTACGAGCAATAGAAACCCACAGATTCCCCTTCGACTGGAGGACGATTCAGAAAAATTGCATGGGTAGTGTAAAGTAAGCCCATGCCTCGCTTGTGGATACAAATCACCGCTATCATTGCTCTTGTGGTAGGGATATATCAATTTGCACCACATGCACAGTTTATGCCTGTCGATGATGCATCCTTAAGCTACGGTAACCCCATCGTCAAAGAATTTGATGTAAAGAGTGCATTCACGACATACGATCCAGAGCTCTATATTCCCCTGACATTGCTCAGCTATCAAATCGAATATCTCTTCTTTGGTAATTCTCCTATGGGGTATCACATCACAAATGTTGTACTGCATATTCTCAACGCCATCCTTGTCTTACTACTGGTTCGATATTGGACGACACGTTGGGAAGTACCCTTTATCACCGCAGCCCTCTTTGCCATCCATCCAATTAATACAGAAGCTGTTATGTGGATCAGTGGAAGAAAAGATCTCCTCTCTACATTCTTTTTACTCAGCGCACTCCTCTTCTATTGCCGACACAGAGTTTCTGGAAGATCTGCATTCTTTTACGCAAGTCTCACACTATTTATAGCAGGACTATTTACAAAAGTTCTCGTGGTAACCATGCCACTACTGATGATGATTATTGATGACCTCATTCCCATGAAAAAAACGCCCTACGAAAAATTAAGCAAATGGGCATTTTATATCCCTGCGATTGTTTTTCTGGGAATTGGTATGATCAAAAAATTTCTAAGCATGTATTCCATTACCTATACACAGTCCATACTTCTTGCAGGAAAAAGTGTCATGTTCTATCTCAAGCAACTACTAGTACCCACACATCTCTCGATGTTCTATAAACAGAACACTCCGATAGAACTTTCGAATCCAGAATTCTTTTTGCCTCTGGCAGCACTCGTCGTGCTCGTATGTATTGTCTTTCAATCGAAACAGCTAGGAAAACTATTTGCATTTGGTGTGATATGGTTTGGCATCTGCGTCCTTCCTAATCTTGCCAATGCAGCCAAAGGAGGTAAGGCAGACATTTACTATGCGTCAGACAGGTATGTATACGTTGCGTGCATTGGTATCTTTTTCTTGCTGAGTCTTGGACTGATCTATCTGTTAGACCACTCGAAAGCCTATAAAAAAATAGTTATGGGGGCTCTGATCATTGCACTCCCCTGCCTCTATGCAATTCAGGCACATCAGTATTCTGTGTACTGGTTAACGCCAAAAGCCTATATGCGCAATGTCATTGCGCACTATCCGGAAACTCCAATCGCACAGACCATTGTAGGATTAGAAGAGTTAGAGGAAGAGAATAGTGAAACCGCTATGCAGCACTTTCGCTACGCACTCGAAATCTCTCCTGAATTTGACATATCACGAGTGCATCTGGGTCTTGCTCTCATGAAAGCGGGAAATATTGATGAAGGTATGAGCGAGATAAAGAAGATTCAAGAAATGAAAATGGATCGTGAATACACCTATGCCTTCCTTGCATTTGGATACACACTACTAGGAGAATATTCCATTGCTGAAGGACTACTACACCAAGTACTCTCCATAATTCCTGAAGACAGCAGGGCCCTACATATGATGGGAATACTTGCAAAAGAACAAGGCGATCTAGCCGAAGCACAGAAGTTTTACTGGAGATCGATAGAATCAAACCCCAATGACGTCAGACCAAAAGCGGCACTAGCGAGACTCATGAAAAGTCTGTAGCAAATCAACATACTCTTTATCCACTATCCTCTCCCCATGCCTCGCTCGTGGATACAAATCACCGCAATAATCTCTCTCACTGTATCTATCTATATAATTGCGCTGCACGGGCAGTTTATGAATACAGAGAAGTACTTTAGAAGCTCTATTGCGTACGATCCAATGTTGCAGGAACTAAAATAGCCAACCTTCGCTGCGCAAGAATGGTGGTGGGTCGGGTGGGATTTGAACCCACGGCCAAGAGATTAAGAGTCTCCTGCTCTACCACTGAGCTACCGACCCATGGTGTGAAAGATATCAGCGAGATTCTACGGACTTACAAGGGATGAGGCTGTTTTCCGCTATAATAAGTAGATTCATACGAACTTTATGACACCTGCAACAGACCAAAAAATCACACAGCGCTATACAGCCTCATCCCTTGAAAAGAAGGGTATGAACAAGGTGAGCCTTCAAGAAGAACTTGGCTGGCCAGCAGAAGGTAAAAGACCTGTTATTTGCCTGCCTGCAGGAATGAGTGACAAGCTTGGTGGAAAGCTCCTAGAAGAAGTTCTCCCTGGTCTTATGAGCCTTGATGTCCAAATTCTGGTCATCGGAAAAGGTTCTGCAGAGTATGGGTCTCTCTTTACAGAACTATCACAGAAGCATGCGCACAGAATTGCAATCCTCCCAAATGACGAAGTATCTATACGAAAGATGTATGCCGCAGCCGATGCAGTGCTCTTCTGCTCAGATCCTTCAGGCCTTCCAGAGCTAGAAGAAGCTCTTAGCTATGGAGTGGTACCAATCGCGCCAGAAACAAAGAAGTTAGAAAACTATAATGCCATCCAGGAAGCTGGAAATGCATTCCTATATAAAGAGGAAACTGTGTGGGACTGTTTCGGAGCACTTGTACGTGCTGTTGAAACACACAAGTTCCCATTCGACTGGAGAACCATCCAGAAGCACAGCATGGAAAGCGTGAAGAAATAAGAGCATACTGTATAGTAGCCCCATGAAACGTACCGTTGACGGTGCATCACTTGGCTTCTTTCGCCTACTTTTTGGGTCTGCAATGATCATGCAGATGCTCGATTATCTGCTCAGTGAAAAGATTGTCTCGGAGTATCTCTCTCCAGCATTTCATTTCTCATATCCATATCTGGAATGGATAGGGCCTCTACCCCCACTTTTTACATATGCGATCTTTTCGATGATGCTCCTCGCAGCAATAGGCATTGCCTTAGGATACAAATATCGCTTGAGTATTGTGTTCTTTTTCTTTGGATACTCGTGGATATTTTTTATCGATCAAACAGAATTTTTAAATCACTATTACCTGATATGGCTCATTGCCTTTTTGTTGATGATAACAAATGCAGATCGTTTTCTAAGCATTGATCAATATAAAAAGAAGCGCATAACAGAAATTCCCTCATGGAACATCTGGATTTTTCAATTTCAAATTGCCATCGTTCACATTTTTGCATCCATAGCAAAGATGAATACTGATTGGATACTCAGACAAGAGCCGATCCGAATGTGGATGCCTAGCATGCCAGACATGGGAATCCTTACTATTATATGGGGAGGCATCATTTTTAATATACTTATTATTCCCTTGTTACTGTGGAAAAAAACACGATTATTTGCATTTGGAATTGCTGTAATTTTTCATGTAACAAACAGCATACTTTTTCAGCTTGGCATTTTCCCTTGGCTCATGATTTGTGCCACAACAATATTTTTATATCCTGAGTGGCCAAGGCGATACCTAGCAGAGAAGACCATACTGAACACTACGGTAAAACAAGCATACTTGCGCCCATTACTACTTCTATACTGTATTCTTCAAATAGCTTTACCATTGAGACATTTCCTCTACGAAGGAAGGGCCTCATGGAATGAGCGCGGACGTACATTCGCTTGGCATATGAAACTTCGTGATAAGCAAACAAGCTTAAAAATCACAAGTATGAATATACAAACAAAGGAATCCTTTGAGATAGACCCAAAAAATTATCTGAGTCATCATCAAATTATCCGCATGCAGGAACGTCCTGAGCTTATAATGATGTATGGCAGATTCCTCTTACAGGAATATAATAATATCCACATTTACTCAAGAGCCTCAGTAAATGGCAATCCGTACAAAACAATGCTGGATATTCAGCTATAAATGATTGGTGGGTCGGGTGGGATTTGAACCCACGGCCAAGAGATTAAGAGTCTCCTGCTCTACCACTGAGCTAC
>JAQCIJ010000032.1 GCA_027592135.1 bacterium
TGGTAAAGAGTTCTTACCGCCGTTTAACGAGGGAACGCTTACTATCGGAGTAGCACTACCTCCAGGACAGTCTTTAGAAAATAGTAATACCCTCGGGACTCAAATAGAAAATGCTCTTCTTAGAATTGAAGGGGTAACATCTGTTGCAAGGAGAACTGGGCGTGCAGAAGAAGATGAACACGCTGCTGGTGTGAACTCTTCGGAGCTAGAAGTAGATATCGATCTTGATTCACGTAAAAAGGATGCAATCATCGCAGATATCAAAACAGCATTTGCGCTTTTGCCTCTTCAAGATGCCAATATTGGTATAGGACAACCCATCTCTCACCGAGTAGAACATATTTTGTCTGGTGTTCGAGCTCCTATAGTCATCAAGTTATTTGGACCTGATCTTGATGATCTACGCATATATGCCAATCAAGTCCGTGATATTCTCGAAGAAATTCCTGGGACACTTAGCCCAGTAGTTGGCCAAGAGGTTAAAGTTCCACAAGTGACTATTACACCAAATCGCGATCTTGCTGCACAATATGGATTTACGTTTGGAGAACTGACAGACATTTTAGAAGTACAACTCGCTGGTGAAGAGATAGGAACAATTCTTGAAGGCTCACGTTCGTTTGATCTTATCTTACGCCTCGAAAAAGATGCCTTAGACGACCCCGAGAAGATTGGGAGCTTGCTTATAGCTACGCCAAATGGAAACCGCGTTCCTTTATCTCAAATAGCTGCTATTCGTATTACTGACGGAAGGAATAGTATTAGTCATGATAACGGACAACGTCGTATGGTTATCTCTTCAGGTATTTTAGATGGTGATAGCGTGACGATCATCGAATCACTCAAGAAACGAGTGGATACGGAAATAGATCTCCCTGCAGGGTATTTCTTGAGTTACGAAGGTACCTACAAGAGCCAACAAGAATCGAGTCGAAGGTTACTGCTGTATACCTTCTTAGCGTTCCTTGGAATTCTCGCTTCTCTGTATTACAAATTCCGATCTGTCTCGTTTGTTGTACAGGTACTTATTAATATTCCAGTCACCTATGCAGGTGCGCTGATCGCCGTACTCTTTACTGGCAATGTGATAAATCTTGCAAGCCTTGTGGGTCTAATATCTATCTTGGGACTTGCAGCCAGAAATGGAATTCTTCTTATAGAACACTGGTTGTATAAAGCCACAGAAGAGGGAGAGGAGTTTGGAGAAGAATTGATCGTATCAGGATCGCTCAATCGACTTTCTCCGATGCTGATGACATCGCTTACATCAATGTTGGCCCTCTTGCCACTGCTATGGAATCCCGATCAACCGGGTAAAGAGATTCTTTATCCGTTGGCTGTAACAACCTTTGGAGGTCTTCTGACATCACTGCTTGTCGAAGTACTCATTCGACCTGGAATGTTTACCATGTTTGGCCAGAAGCCTTTGGAGAAAGCAGTAGCGAAGTTCAAAGCAAATAACCCAATGACTACAAAATAGCAATTGACAGCAACTGGGTAGGGGGAATATGGTACCCCTACCCAGTACCATTATGCTACCTGATCAAAAAACAAAGGCCCTTGCTGCCCTTAAGAAATTAGATGGTCTCAGCAGAAAAGTGCATCAGTTATTAGAAGAAGACGCCTATTGTCCGGAAATCCTTCGCAATGTTCTTGCGATGAAAGGCCATCTTGACCATGTACAAGCACGAATCTTAGAGAGTCACATGAAAACATGTGCACCAAAGAAGCTTTCATCAGAGAGTGAAAAAGATGAATTTGTTCAAGAGCTACTCAAGGTATTTGGGCTTTCTACCCGCTAGTGCATTTTCTCATAATTACTATGACTGTTTATACCTGCCCCATGCACCCAGAAATCCAGCTAGATAGTCCTGGAAAATGCCCAAAATGCGGCGGAATGGATTTGGTTCCACAGGATTCACGTACACAAACTCCATTGCATGAGAAATCAGGGTTACTCCAGTACAAGCCATTATTCATCATTGTAGGACTTATAACACTTGCCGCATGCTCCGCTGCATGGAATGGATTGATAATAGAATGGACGAAAGCGATGCAATACTTTATGGCAGGGTTCTTCTTTGTCTTTTCTGGTTTCAAGTTATTGGATATCAAAGGTTTTGCTGAAGGATACAGCCAGTATGATCTTCTTGCCAAAAGATGGCATGGCTACGGCTTATTCTATCCATTTATCGAATTAGCACTTGGTGTGGGATACATTCTTGTACCCTTAGAACAAAATCTTCACATCATTACGATGGTTATCATGCTCTTTGGGGGCATTGGTGTATCGATAAAGATTGCGAAGCATGAAAAATTTCAGTGTGCATGCCTAGGGACATTTATTGATGTTCCCTTAACATATATAACCATCATCGAAAATTTTGGAATGGCAATGATGGCAGGATTCATGATTATTTCCGGATAATGACTATGGACCACGATCATCACCAAACAGCACCGAATCCCAATAGTCATGGTGCATCATGTCATGCTGGATCGAAGAGCAAAAGTGAGTGGCTTCTTTGGTCTATGTCTCTCATATTAGTCGTTTCTTATGCCGCATACTTTTTTCTTCCTGAGACCCTTATCACTGTTCCTTACGGAACAGTTTTTGCAGAAAGTGTTGTAGAGCTACTCCATAAGATGTGGTGGGGAGTTCTGATTGGAATAGTATTTGTTGGAATACTTGCTGGAGTGCCAAGAGAGCTTGTTATGTCTATTCTGGGTAAGGGCGGTACTCTCAATGGAATTGTGCGTGCAACCGCAGCTGGAGTACTGCTTGATCTTTGCTCTCACGGAATTCTTCTTATAGGCATGCAACTCTATAAACGTGGTGCAAGCCTCGGTCAAATGATGGCATTCCTCATTGCAAGTCCTTGGAATTCCTTATCATTGACACTTATCCTATGGGCTCTTGTGGGACTTCAATGGACTCTATGTATTCTTGCTCTTTCCCTGCTTCTTGCAATTGTCTCTGGTGTGATATTTGACAAATTAGTAGACAAAGGTGTGTTGCCACCGAATCCCAATAGTAATGGTGCTGAGGATCACAGAGGATTTCGTCAGGAGCTTACAACGTACATGCGACTACTGCACTGGACTCCAAGTGCATTTGTAAAAATGCTGTATACAGGCTTGATTGAGTCTCGCATGATTCTCCGTTGGATCTTCTTTGGAATAGTGCTTGCATCTATTATTCGTGTTGCGATGCCTGTAGAACTTTTTGCTCAGGTATTTGGACCAACGCTCGCAGGCCTTGGGGCTACACTACTTTTTGCAACCATTCTTGAAGTGTGTTCAGAGGGCTCTATGCCTGTTGCTGCAGACTTTCTTCTTCGTGCAAAAGCACCTGGGAACATGTTCGGATTCTTGATGACAGGAGTATCCACGGATTATACGGAAATGCTAATGTTGAAGGAAACTACAGGTCGCTGGAAGATTGCCTTTTTTCTACCTCTGGTGATATTGCCACAAGTTGTATTAATTGCTTTGATTCTTAATCAAATGACTCTATAAATAGTATGAACAAATGAACATCCCCCTTTTCACCCTCGCAGGCATTACTCTCTCGACCATCTGCGCCAGCATCTGCCCTATGAATGTAGGAATGATGTCTATGAGTATGGATATGGGTGAAATGCACATGGCAGCACAAGAGATGGATCACGATATGCAGAGTCAACAAGACTGTGAAACATGCGATAAGAAATCGGAGGACATTGCTTTTTTAGGTCTTTCTCTCGAGATTCAGCAAGCTGCACACACGTTTAATGTGTTCACTTCTTCGGTTATCTTTACCACAGATACAATTCACATAGAGCCACAACGATTATTTATTTCGAATATTGGGCCGCCCCCGCTTTCTCAGTCACTTGTCGGGACGGTAATCTTTCGAACATAGGCAAAGAATTTCGTGCAACATTGCGTATTGATTCGTATACTTTTTCTCTATTTCTTTTCTCCCTTTTCTCATGAGAAACCTCTTTTCTACCCTCCTTGTTTTATCCGTTTTCCTTCTTGTTGGATGTGGCTCCCAAGAACCCATGACCGAAGCAGAGCAAGCCGCTGAGTACAACATGACTATTGAACAGTACCGATCCGAAAAACGCGCTGCTGCACGTATGAACATGAACTGGGAAGACCACATTAAGATGCTCCAGATGCAAGAAAAAACTAAGTAATCACACCTATGCACTACACTCTTTCGTCACCCTTACAGGCATTCCATACGATCTGGTCTTCCACAAGATCCAGAAAGAAGCGTATCGGTATATGTGCAGTGATACTCATCGCAGCTATATCACTTACTGTGTACGCTGCTCTTCCTTCTGATCAAAGCATCGTATCTACGAATACTTCCACAGAAGAGGAACTCTCTACAAACGCAGAATTTACAACTGTACGCCCTTTGCTCGTTAGTGATGCATCTTCTGTGACTTTACTTGGGACAGTGCTTTCGAATGAGACGGCAAATATTTATCCTCGTCGCGAGGGTATCGTTGAAGATATCCTCGTAGATATTGGGGATACAATAGAGAAAAACCAAGTGGTTGCCCTTCTTCTTCCAAAAGGAGTTGAAGGACAAAGTGCTGCGATGATCTCTGAAAAGAAAGCGCGTAAATCTTTAGAGGAATCCAACCTTGTTACTGCAACGCACGTTGCGCAAGAGACGATGATCAAAACCAAGCAATCGATCACAGAGAAAGAAACAGAGCTGATGGTTGCCATTCGAGAACAAGAAGAACTATTGCAGAAATTTACGGAGTCCAGCGATCACATTCTGCAAATGCAGGAGCAAGCATTTACTGCTGTGCAAAATGCGCGTCAAGTTATCGAGTGGATACTTTTTGGCAGTAACAGCATCACAGGATCTGCAATGCTCAATAATGATCTCCTCAGAAATCTCGGTATCCATGATAGTTCGAATGTATCGCGATACGAGGTTGTTGAAGCATTTAACTCTGTTGTAGATGCGCAAAAAGATTATAACAATTCCTCCGTTGCTCAAAAGGCATCTTCGATGGATACGATGCTGACGTTGACACTTAATGCCATCAGCAAAGTAAGTACTGTTTTGCAGTACACACCCTCGGAGACAACAGCAAACGGCTTTGATCGGCTTACGCATGCTCAGCTTACCGATAGACTTACTACAGTTTTGTCTGAGCAAGACAAAATCTATAAGACTCGTGAAAAGCTGGAGGATGCCCGCAATAGTTTCTTTGCGCTAACCTCCAAAGAACCTGAGCTCTATCAGGCATTTAGAGCTGGAAATGATGCAGGTAAGCAGAGTAACAAAGTACACATGATTCAGCAGCAAATTCAAACTGCTCACGATATTCTTGGGCTGACCGAGGTAAGCCAGGATCAAATTATTGAGCGGCAAAAAAGCATGGTCGATATTGCTGATTCCATGCTCCAACTAGAGTATGCAAATAGTGGACATCGGCAGATTCGCTCACCATTCTCTGGGACTGTCTCTAAACGCTTTTTGAATGTTGGACAAATAGTCTCCCCTTCAATGCCAGCTTTCGAGCTAACCGGTGTCCCAACAAGTCTTGCAAAGAAGGCAAAAGCAGAAGTGCAATTTGGGCTTCCGGAACATCTTCTCTCTGCAATTGAAGTAGGCGACAGTATTGCATTCTTTCTGCAAACCGATGAGGCAAATGCGTACACAGCGCACGTGACGAGAAAAAGTCCTCAAGTAGATATGCAGTCGCATACGTTTACTATTCAGGCGAAAATTCCTGATGATCTCAATCTTCCCCATCAATCGAGTGTTCGCATTCGTCTGACTGATGAGAAGAAACCGATCTTCCGTGTCCCCTCATCTTCGGTAAAAAGAAAAGATGACAAGAATTACCTATGGATCATTAACCCTGAAACCGATACGCCTATAGAGCTTACCGTTTCTGTAACAGCAGAAGATGGTGAGTTTGCAGAAATTACCGGGGCACTTACGCAAGAGACAGATGTTATTATAGATCCTCTTACCCTAAACCAATCGAAAAATGATTAACTATCTCATTATCAAAGCGCTCGAAAATCGTTTTCTTACGGTGCTCATCTTCGGAGTCGTTGCCATTGCTGGTATACTTTCTGTACTGCAAACCCCAGTAGATGCTATTCCTGATCTTTCCGAGAATCAGGTGATTGTTATGACACAGTGGACGGGGCAAACGCCTCGTAACATAGAGGATCAGATTACCTATCCAATTACCGTAAGCATGCAGGGGCTGGCTGGCGTAAAAGACATACGAGCCTCTTCTATGCTTGGGATCTCGATGGTCACCGTGATTTTTGAGGATGATGTTGGTATTTACTTTGCCCGTGATAGAGTCTCCGAACGCTTAAATCTTGTTCAGTCACAAATGCCAACTGGTGTTATCCCTATCCTTGGGCCGGATGCTACAGGAGTGGGGCATATCTATCTCTACACTTTAGAAAGCGAAAATCACAGTCTTACAGAGCTTCGATCTCTGCAGGACTTCACAGTCCGATATGCTCTCCAAAGTGTATCAGGAGTCGCTGAAGTGGCATCTATAGGTGGACACGTCAAAACCTATCAGGTGACTGTCGACCCGCAAAAGCTCCAACAATTCAATGTGACCATTACACAAGTTATGGATGCGGTACGGATGGCGAATAATAATGTATCTGGGAAAGTAGTCGATACAGGAGGACGAGAAGTAGCTATCCAGGGCATAGGGTTCTTTGAAAATACAGAAGACATCGCCAATACTGTTATTGGCATGAAGGCAGATAGGATGCCTCTGACGATTACCGATATCGGAGAAGTTCGTGTATCAGGACTCTTTCGAAGAGGGATACTTGCAAACCAAGATGAAGAAAAGGTAGGAGGAGTTATTGTCATGCGCTATGGGGAAAATCCACTTGCTGTCATCAATGCAGTAAAAGAACGGATCACACGTCTTGAAGAGAGTCTCCCTGACGGAGTGACTATCGTTGCCTTTTATGATCGTACGGACTTGATCCTCTCTGCTATTAGCACATTACGTAGTGTGCTTACACAAGAGTTGATCATTACGACAGTAATCCTTGGGCTGTTCCTTTGGCACTTTGGCTCTACGATCATCACAGCAATCGCACTCATTATGGGAGTACTTATGACGTTTATCTTCATGCGTATCTTTGGTATTCCTAGTAATATCATGAGTCTTGGTGGTATCGCTATTGCGATTGGAACAATGGTAGATGCTGCAATTGTTATCAGTGAAAATGCCTACCGTAGACTACTTGAAAAGCCACCCAAGAACCTACTCGATCGAGTCGCTCGTATACAAGAAGCCACACTGGAAGTCGGAAAACCTATCGTCTTTGCTATTTTTATTATTATCCTTTCATTCACACCAATATTTACTCTTACAGGACAGGAAGGGAAGCTCTTTACGCCGCTAGCGTACACAAACCTTTTTGCCATGCTTGGAGCACTCATCGCTGCGCTATTTTTGGTTCCTACTCTTTCGGTCTTCTTTCTTAAGGGGAAATTACGCAACGATTCGGATATCCCAATCGTTCGATGGCTGCAAGAGAAATACAAGCCAATTCTTCTGGCAGCACTTGCTCGCCGTCGGCTTACACTCTCCATTGCCAGTGCGCTCGCAGTAATTGGCATAGCGGCAATGACACAGATTGGATCGGAGTTTATGCCACCTCTCAACGAAGGCACGCTGTGGTATATGCCGATCACTGTGCCGGATGTATCGGAAGAGAGAGCTCAGGAACTGTTGCTCGCAACGAATACGATCATTTCGCACGTACCAGAAGTGGCAATGGTCGTTGGAAAAGCAGGACGAGCTGATACGGCAACTGACCCCGCTCCACTTGCCATGTTTGAGACATTCATTACTTTGAAACCTAAGAATGAGTGGCGCAAAGGCATGACGAAGGAAAAGATCATTGTTGAGATGAATCAAAACATTCAGTATGACGACGTATGGAATAGTTTTACACAACCAATTATCGGTCGTATCGATATGCTTTCGACTGGTATACGTACACAACTTGGCGTTAAAGTCTTTGGGGATGATCCTGTAAAACTTGAAGAGATCGCCATTGAAATAGAAGGCATAGTAACCCAAGTGCCAGGTGCTGCAGATACTGTTGCGATTCGTACAACAGGCTTACGGTATCTTGATATTGATCTCAAAGATGAACTACTCGCACAGCACGGTATTTCCAAGATGGATGCACTGCAGATAATTGCTGCAGGAGTGGGAGGTGCGATGGTGACAAAGACTATAGAAGGACGTGAGCAATATGGTGTCCAAGTTCGGCTTAAGCAAGCCTATAGACAAGACATTGAAGATATTTCATCACTACCAATTCACGGTAGGAACGGAACCAGAGTACTTATGAGTAGCATCGCAGATATTCGTCTGGTTGACGGCCCCGCAGTTATTCATAGTGAAAATGGAGTTTTACGGTCTGTAGTACAGACAAATGTACGAGGAACGGATATGGCTTCGTTTGTAAAAGAAGCAGACAAGCATCTCAAAGAGAATCTCTCTCTGCCTAGTGGATATTCATACGAGTGGGCAGGTCAGTACGAGAATCAGTTACGCGCTAAGCAAAGACTCTCCATTGTTATCCCACTTGTACTCTTTATTATTTTCCTTTTGCTGTACCTCACATATAAAGATTTAGGCTTGGTATCTATTGTCATGCTGACTATTCCTCTTAGTCTTGTTGGAGGTGCTATCGCGCTCTTTATAGCGGACTACAACTTCTCTGTAGCTGTCTGGGTTGGATTTATTGCGCTCTTTGGCAATGCCGTAGAGACGGGAACGGTGATAGTTGTGTATCTCGAAAACGCATTTAAGGAACGCTTTATGAATACTGCTATTACCAAAGCAGGAATTCATGAAGCAGTAGTATCAGGATCTCTCCTACGTTTGCGACCTATCCTTATGACTGCTTTTACATCAGTTATTGGTCTTATTCCAATGATTACCTCAACAGGGACAGGTGCAGAGGTAAGTAGACCTTTAGCTCTTGTGGTAATGACGGGACTAACTACTTCCGTACTACTGACACTTATTGTACTACCAGTACTGTTTGCCATGCTAAGAGAGAGGCGAGAATTTACCCAACAATCTTCCCTTCACTCTTAATTGATAGAGCCAATTGGCCACAAGCAGCTGCAATATCACTTCCCATCGTTTTTCGCTGTGTTACATCTATTCCTGCTTTCAGCAGAACATTCTTAAAAATTTCGATCCCCGCTTGAGGGCTCGCCGTAAAGGCTTTCCCTGCCACGAGGTTAAGAGGAATGACATTTACCTTTACGGCACTGGTTGTTTTTACAAACTTTACAAGCCTCTTTGCCTCATCCTCGTTATCGTTCACCCCAGCAATGAGTGTGTACTCGAATGTCACATGATGGCGGCGGTTTCCGTGTACAAGCTGATACTCGTGTGTCCACTTGGCGAGTCTCTCATGAAACTTTGGTGCAGTTGTCGGTACTATTTTGCGGCGACTCTCCTCCTCTGGGCTATGCAAAGAAATCGCAATACGCACGGGTGGCCAATCGGGATCTGTCAGAATACCTTCGAGTACCGGTAATACCCCTACCGTTGAGACCGTAATTTTTGTTGGCCCTAAGTCTGTGTAGTCGAGCCACGTATGAATCGCTTTTTTGACATTCTCGACATTGACCAGTGGCTCTCCCATTCCCATAAATACGACGTTTGAAATTCTTTGCGGAAGCTCTGGTCTCTCTGACAAAAACTGTTTCCAGAACCTATACTGATCGGCAATTTCGTCCGAACTTAAACTGCGCTTAAGTCCCATGGTTCCGGTTGCACAAAACGTACAGCCCATTGCACAGCCAATTTGTGACGATACACAGATGGTCCACTGGTCTCGCTTGTTGCGCATCAGCACACTCTCGAAGTATTGGTTATCCATTCCAGAAAGTACCACCTTATGGGTATCCCCTGTCTTACTCGAAAGTGTCGTGACTGGAGTACAACTCATCCATGGAATTTCTTTTTCGAGTATTTCTCGCATCTCTTTACCCAGCGTTGTCACACTCTCCCATCCGGTCATGCTCTCAGTAAAATATGCCTTCTCAATCTGCTTCAGCCGAAACGCAGGCTCTTTGGGAAACCGCTTAAGAAAGTAATCGTGCCGATTGGAAGGGGCTTCGGTCATGAGGCTAGTCTATAAGAAAAGATGAACGCCCCCCAAGGGTCATCCATCTTTTTCTTTCTCAAAAGAACCACATTAGGTTCCTGAGTATTCTCCTGTGTGGAGCATAGAATCTATGCAAGCACTTAAACGGTTACGTGAGTAACCAAGACGAGTACATTTTCGGTACGCACGATAGTGGTCACGAAAATCTACGTAATCTACCTCTTCCTCTACTTCAGCAGCAGCAG
>JAQCIJ010000033.1 GCA_027592135.1 bacterium
AGGATAATGAGGGCTCCCCCCTCCTCCTTCGCAAAGGAGAGGGGGACAGGGGGTGAGGTCGGTTGCAGGGTCAGTGAGCAATAATCTGTTTTTTACGGGTATTAAAAAAGAGCTCAGGATCTTGGCGTCTGCCTACTCTCGCACGGCGCATGCCGCACTACCATCGGCGCTGAAGGGCTTAACTGCTGTGTTCGGGATGGGAACAGGTGTACCCCCTTCGCGAGAAACACCAAGAGCCTGAGCTCTTATATTTAATAGAAAGTTTATACATATGGGCAGATCTTGCCCGCGTTTGCCCTGTACCGAATCGCAGAGCGATTCTGGTACGGGGTAGTGTCACATGAACAGTACTCCAAATGTTTATATCCGAAGATATAAACAGGAAAGAAAAATGTTCAATCGTCCATTCGTACTACTCAGCTGAACACGTTACCGTGCGTACACCTGTAGCCGATCTAGCCGGTCATCTTCCGGCGGACTTATGGAGAAACGAAATCTTAGGAGGGGCTTCCCACTTAGATGCTTTCAGCGGTTATCCTTTCCGAACGTAGCTATCCTACTCTGCCGTTGACACGACAATAGGTACACCAGAGGTTCGTCCACTCCGGTCCTCTCGTACTAGGAGCAGATTCCTTCACGTTTCTAATTGATGACGGAGGATAGAGGCCAAACTGTCTCACGACGTTCTGAACCCAGCTCGCGTACCGCTTTAATTGGCGAACAGCCAAACCCTTGGGACCTTCTTCAGCCCCAGGATGCGATGAGCCGACATCGAGGTGCCAAACCGCTCCGTCGCTATGGGCGCTTGGGAGCGATCAGCCTGTTATCCCTAGAGTAACTTTTATCCGTTGAGCGATGTCCCACCCACGTGGTTTGAGCATTTTAAAGTGCTCGGACACCGGATCACTATCACCGACTTTCGTCCCTGCTCGACCTGTAAGTCTCACAGTCAGGCCCACTTATGCGATTATACGACAACACCGATTTCCATCCGGTGCTAGTGGACCATTGCACGCCTCCGTTACATTTTAGGAGGCAACCGCCCCAGTTAAACTACCCGGCAAGCACTGTCCCCTGGTGCGTGTCACACACAAGGTGAGTTTTGTCGCAATACAAGGGTGGTATCTCAACAGTGACTCCACAGTGACTGACGTCACCGCTTCAAAGTCTCCCACCTATCCTGCACAAGCAGAACAACAAAACAATGCCAGCGTATAGTAAAGCTTCATAGGGTCTTTTCGTCCTTCCGTCATCTACCCGGCATTTGCACCGGGACTGCAATTTCACCGAGTCTCGCGTTGAGACAGTGATCAGACCGTTGTACCATTCGTGCGGGTCGGAACTTACCCGACAAGGAATTTCGCTACCTTAGGACCGTTATAGTTACGGCCGCCGTTCATCAGGGCTTAGATCAGAGGCGTAAACCCCCTCACGTAACCTTCTGACACTGGGCAGGCATCAGCCCCTATACATCGTCTTGCGACTTAGCAGGGACCTGTGTTTTTGGTAAACAGTCGCCTGATCTCTTTTGCTGCGGGCGATGACCTTGCGGTCACCGTCAGTCCTTATCCCGAAGTTACGGACGCTATTTTGCCGAGTTCCTTAACGCGAGTTATCTCGTTCACCTTGGTCTACTCGACCACCCCACCGGTGTTGGTTTGCGGTACGGTTTCATAAAGCTCTCGGAAGCGATGATTTTCTTGGAAGCGCAAAGAGTCAGACTAACGCACCTTGCGGTACGCAATTGGTATCTGCGCTCGACTCTGCTTGCGGATTTTCCTACAAACATCAACGTCT
This sequence comes from bacterium, assembly GCA_027592135.1. GTDB lineage: Bacteria > Patescibacteriota > Gracilibacteria > Peribacterales > Peribacteraceae > UBA2170. Next base: position 1,798 of record JAQCIJ010000033.1, read on the forward strand.
AACGCATTACACGTGCAGTCAATACACACGCTCTGGTCTTCCCACTCCGTCCCACCGCTCCTAGAATGAAAGAATCCTATTCTGCGAACATTTCCTCACCACTCTGTCTTCGGACAAAATGTTGAAATGAAGCAATATTGAAATGTTGAAAATTTTCAACATTTCAGGATTTCAACATTTCTTCATTCTGCTGGAAAGCAGAGTGGTGAAGAAAGAGGCTCACAAAATTATCAACTAACACCCTTGGGCGATCTTTATGAAGTACAGGAATATTGACCTGTTATCCATCGGTTACGCTTTTCAGCCTGGCCTTAGGACCGACTAACCCCACGCCGATTGCCGTTGCGTGGGAAACCTTGGGGATTCGGTGGGCAGGGTTTTCACCTGCCTAGTAGTTACTCATGCCAACATTCTCACTTCCGTACGCTCCACCATGCCTCGCGACACAGCTTCACTGCTGAACGGAACGCTCCTCTACCACCCTACAGAGTAGGGTTCACTGCTTCGGTATTATACTTTGCCCCGTTAAATTTTCGGCGCACGACTCCTCGACCAGTGAGCTATTACGCTTTCTTTAAAGGATGGCTGCTTCTAAGCCAACCTCCTGGTTGTCGGTGCAATCGCACCACCTTTTCCACTGAGTATAATTTAGGGACCTTAGCAAATGATCTGGGTTGTTTCCCTTTTGACGATGGCGATTCGCCGTCACCGTCTCACTCCCTTTGCTAAAAAGATTGGTATTCGGAGTTTATCAGGAATTGGTAGGTCGGGAAGACCCCCTCATCCAAACAGTAGCTCTACCCCCAATCGTATACAAAGAGGCTGCCCCTAAAGGCATTTCGAGGAGAACCAGCTATCTCCGGGTTCGGTAGGCTTTTCACCCCTACCCACAGGTCATCACCGCATCTTGTGACATGCGTGTGTGCGGGCCTCCAGTTAGCTTCCGCTAACCTTCACCCTGCCCATGGGTAGCTCACCCGGTTTCGGGTCTGCCGCCTGCGATCATAAACGCCCTATTCGGACTCGCTTTCGCTCTGGCTCCGGGTTTTGACTCCCTTAGCCGACCACAGACGAGCAACTCGTTGGCTCATTATGCAAAAGGCACACGGTCACCCCACACGGGGGCTCCCATTCTTTGAACGCATCAGATTTCAGAAACTATTTCATCCCCCTCTCGGGGTGCTTTTCACCTTTCCCTCGCGGTACTATTCGCTATAGATCTCCAGAACTATTTAGCCTTGGAAGGTGGTCCTCCCAGATTCAAGCCGGATTTCACGTGTCCGACCCTACTCAGGATACTCCCACGAAGTGTAATGTTTCGGCGACGGGGCTCTCACCCTCTGTGGCCGCCCGTTCCAGGGTCGTTTGCCTACAAAACACTTATCGATTATGGAGTCCTACAACCCCCGTTCATAAAATAAACGGGTTTGGGCTTTTCCCCTTTCGCTCGCCACTACTAAGGGAATCTCTATTGATTTATCTTCCCCTGTTACTGAGATGTTTCAGTTCACAAGGTGACCACGTGGGTTCGTTACTGGCTTCGCCGGACTTCTTGGTAGGTATTCAAGTCCTTGAGAAGGGATTGGGAATTGGTAGTTAGGGGTTAGGAAAGAAATTTTCCTAGTCCCCGGCTACTAACCCCTAAGCCCCTAGCTGGTAGAAGCAAAAACAGTAATGAACCCACGTACATGAGCATAACCTCATGTGGGTTTCCCCATTCGGAAATCTCCGGCTGGTAGCGCCTGTCTAGCGGCTCACCGGAGCATATCGCAGCTGACCACGTCCTTCATCGGATTCTGGAGTCGAGGCATCCATCTGATGCGATGAGTAACATTTTTCTTAACCCCCCGTAAACGGGGGGGTACTGTTCACGTGCCACGAACGCAGGCAAGACATGCCCACAATACTGTGACACTCATAGTCCTACGCATCGCGCATAGGTCTATGGGTTAAATTTAATTTGGATCATTGCAGTTCATATGACTATTAATTATATCTATAAACTTTTCTATTCGTCCGGTGATGCGAATGATCGTATAGAGCCGGCTCGCAGGAAATGCTGTACGGCTCCGGTGGCGCTCCATTCCGCTAGACCTCTTTATCAACATAAATTGGCTGGATAAAAAGAAAGCGGGTGGCTTACACACACCCGCAGATTTCGAGGTCTTAGAGACCTATCAGCCACTTATAGTAGTGGCGTACTCCGTCTTGGCCAGAGGCCTGTTACGGAGAGTCGATTCCTGCGGGTATGCATTAATGGCATAAAGCTAACGGAGTTTACGGATTAAGCCCTACAGAGGCAAGTCCGGAGCCAAGAAAAAGTAGAGAAAATCTTGTGGACGCTGTTAACAGAATTCTTGACCTGAGAGTCGGATTGGCTACTACGGATCGGGAACTTGAGAAATCGGGAACTTGGGGAGGGAACTAGTTCTATTTCCCTAATTCCCTAGTTCCCTATTTCCTTACGCTGCTTCCATAGACTCCTCTGAAACAGAGTCTTCCATTTCGTCTTTTTGTGTTATGCCGAAAGCATCTACTTCTGCACCTTCTTCGATTCCCTTGATAATCTCTTCGTCAGATTCAGCTTCTTCCTCTGCAGCAACATCTTCGAGTTCGGCAATCTTATCTTCTTCAGGAATGGATGCGCCTTCTCCCTGTTCTTCAGCTTCGATACGTGACTGTAATTCTACCTCTTCGACTTCATTGGATTCGATAGTCACACGCTCTTCTGGATCGACATCATCTTTAAACTTGAGAAGATCCACTTTAAGTCCCAGAGCCTGCAATTCTTTGACAAGAACGTTGAAGGATTCAGGGATACTTGGACGACGGATTGGTTCTCCCTTAACGATAGACTCGTATGCTTTCGACCTTCCGATGACATCATCAGATTTGATCGTCAGCATTTCTTGTAACGTGTGTGCAGCACCATACGCTTCGAGAGCCCAGACCTCCATTTCTCCGAATCGCTGTCCTCCATGTTGTGCCTTACCACCAAGCGGTTGTTGTGTAACAAGTGAGTACGGTCCGACGCTTCGTGCGTGAATCTTATCTTCAACAAGGTGGAGTAGTTTAATCATGTATACAATTCCCACTGTGGTTTCGTGCGAGAACTTCTCACCAGTAAATCCATCAAACAATTGTACTTTTCCACTCTCTGGAAGATTTGCAGCTTTGAGATATTCTTCGATGTTCTTTGTACTGATACCATCCAAAGCAGGAGTAGCAATTTTCATACCCAATTTCTGACAAGCCCAACCAAGGTGTGTCTCGAGGATCTGTCCGATATTCATACGAGATGTCACTCCAAGCGGGTTAAGGATGACATCAACAGGAGTTCCGTCTGCAAGATATGGCATGTCTTCTGCAGGAACAATGCGAGAAATAACACCTTTGTTTCCGTGTCGTCCTGCAAATTTATCTCCTACTTGCACCTTACGTGTCTGCGCAACGAATACTTTGATCTGCTTGATAACTCCTGTCGGAAGCTCATCTCCTTCTGCGCGATCAAAAATATGTACATCAACAACTTTTCCTCCTGCACCTCCTGGGAGACGCAGTGAGCTATCTTTAACATCTTTTGCAGTATCTCCAAAGATTGCCTGCAAGAGACGCTCTTCTGGAGTGAGTTCTGTTTCTCCTTTTGGTGTAATTTTACCAACGAGGATATCTCCTTCGTGTACGGTGGCACCAATACTTACAATACCATCTGTATCGAGGTCTTTCAGCTTGGCTTCTCCAACGTTTGGAATATCACGTGTGATCGTTTCGGATCCAAGCTTAGTATCACGAACATCAGTGGTGTACGACTCAATGTGAATTGAATCAAAAAGTCCCTGACGTGCAACACGATCGGAAATGATCACCGCATCCTCATAGTTGTATCCTTGCCATGACATGTACGCCACGAGCAAGTTTTGCCCAAGTGCGAGCTCTCCATCTTCGATGGATGCACCATCTGCAAGTGAGTCTCCTTTTCGTACTTTATCAGTGCGACGCACTCGAGGACGCATGTGAAAACATGTTCCTTGGTTACCACGAACAAAAGAAGCAATCTTATACGTTTCTTTGCGACCACTTTTGTACACAACAGAAATTTCATTTCCATCTGCGTAGGTCACCTCTCCATCTTCTTCTGCAAGAAGGGCGTGTCCAGAAGCTCTCGCTGCAAGACCTTCCATACCTGTTCCTACAAGTGGGGCACGCGGCGAAACAATAGGCACTGCCTGGCGTTGCATATTCGTTCCCATCGATGCTCGCGTGTTATCATCGTGCTCTAGGAACGGAATAAGAGCTGTGGAGACAGAGATGATCTGTTTTGGTGACACATCCACATGCGTGATATCTCGTGAATTTGCAAACACTGGCTCGCTACTCTTACGACAAGATACACGTGTTTCGTGGAATTCACCGTGTTCTGTGTAACTGTGTTGCGCTTGTGCAATCGTCAAGTGACGCTCTTGTTCCGCATCAATGTATTCCACTTTTCCAGTAACGTATGCTTGAACAGGAACCGATGTACGCTTCTCTTTTTTAAGATGAGCAATAATCTTTGTTGCCAATCCTTTTGTATCGACAACTTGTCCTTCTTTTACAATAAAAGTGCGACCATCTTTGATATTTTCATCCATAGTACGACCAACAAGCTTGTCTGCATCGAGACTTATTGAATTCTTTACCTCTCGATACGGAGTCATAAGGAATCCGTATTTGTTTACCTTTCCAAACCCTGCCAAGTGCATCACCAAACCAATGTTCGGTCCTTCTGGTGTTGCTACTGGACAGATACGTCCGTAGTGAGAAGGGTGCACATCACGTACATCAAAGCTCGCGCGCTCCCTCGATAGTCCCCCTGGACCCATCGCACTTAGACGACGCTTGTGTGCCAATTCTGCAATAGGGTTTGTTTGGTCCATAAACTGAGAAAGTTGTGAACTCGCAAAGAATTCACGCATCGCAGCCGTAATAGGACGACAGTTAATCAGCTGCATTGGTGTCACGGTTTCTAAGTCCATCACCGTCATACGATCTTTGACAATACGCTCTGTACGAACAAGTCCTACACGATACTTGTTTTGGACAAGTTCACCAACACTTCGGATACGACGGTTAGAGAGGTGGTCAATATCATCTGGTGTTCCTTCTCCGTTATTCAAACGAATCAGCTCTTTGATAATATTTACAAAATCCTCGACACGGAATACGCGGTGCTCCTCATCGTCTGGAGTATTAAGGTTAAACCTTCTGTTCATCTTGTATCGCGCAATTGCTCCAGAATCGTAACGCTTAAAGTCAAAGAACAAGCTATCAACAAGTTGCTTCGCATTTTCTGGTGTTGCCAAATCTCCTGGACGAATCTTACGGTAGATACTCTGGTACGAGTCTCCTACTGTGCGCTCTGTGTCTTTTTCGAGTGTTGTCAAAATATAGTCCTTCTCACCTACAACGTCTGCGAATAAATCTAAAATCTTGCTGTCTGTATCGTATCCAAATACACGTAATAGCTGTGTAACAGGGATCTTTCTCTTTCGATCAATTTTACAGCTGATAATTCCACGGCGATCTGTTTCGATCTCGAGCCATACTCCACGCTTTGGAATAATTTTTGCTGCGTGATTCTTAGGATAGTACGGCATTTTAGCAAAGAAAACACCAGGGCTACGCACAAGCTGGTGCACGACAACACGCTCAATTCCTCCTACAATAAATGTTCCGATATCCGTCATCAGTGGAATGCTTCCGAGGAACACATCCTGTTCTTTAATTTCTCCGGTCTCCTTGTTAATAAGTTGTACGCTTCCTTTCATTACCGCTTCGTAACTTAAGTTTCGACGACGACAAATGTCTGGCTGATATTTTGGTGCATCAAATGAGTGACCCAAGATGCGAAGCTCCATCTTCTTTCCGGAGAAGTCTCCGATAGGACTAATCTCAGTGAGGAGTTCTTTAATGCCTTCTGTAAGGAACCACTTGTAACTATCAATCTGCATTTCGATAAGTGAGTCAATCTGGCTGAGCTGTTCGTCTTCTACCAAGAACGCACGACCACTACTTACCTTAATTGGCTGTAAGTGTTTTGGAAGATCCTTGAATGCTGCAGAAATTTTTCCTGCAGAAGGAACAACGTGCGGAATAAGACTTGGCAGAACATCATCGATTACGTTCATCTTATACGTCTTAGCCACTGGTTTTTTAAAAGCTTTCTGTACAGATTCAGCCGTCTTCTTTGCGACAGCGCGCCCTGCAGCGGAACGTTGTGACTGCTGCGGGGTCTTTTTTGCAGCGGAGTCCGCTGCCTTCGGGGCTACTTTTGGAGCAGCTTTTGCTACCACCTTCTTTTTAGCGGGCTTGCTCGCCGGAGCTTTAGCGGAGGTGGAAGCCTTTTTAGCAGGCTTTTTTTCAATCTTCTTTTTTACTGGCATGAGAGAAGTGGAAAGTGGATAGTGGATCAGCCGTCGCCTCTGGGCTATGGCCGACAAGTGGTGGATAACTCCACAGTATTTGCCATTTACAAGCAAATAAGATCAAAACCGGGTGTAGTGCTCGAAACACAATCAGATACATCCACTACAATTCCGGTAAATTCTAGAGATTCTTGGCATGAAGTCAAATAAAATGGTGCAAAAGAACAATTCTCTTCACATCACTATAATGACTCCAACTTCTTCAGCAGTGGCCGTACTCTCTCATTATTTGGCTCTAGCAATAGGATTCGATCGATAATATTCAAAGCTTTCTCTTTTTGGCCTGTCAATGTGTACATCGAGGCGAGATTCCCTAGGGCCATCATATTCCAAGGATGATTTTCTACAGCGATCTCAATGTGCTCTATGCCTTTTAGCTGCAATCCTTCTTCCCAATAAATCCTTCCGAGGTTTGTATGTGCCTGTGCATGCTTGGGGCTAGAAGAAAGTGCCTCTCGGTAAAATAGTTTTGCATCAGCCCAGTTTTCTGTTTCTTCAGCAGCAATCCCTAGTCGTATATACGCAGCTGAACTTGGGGCAAGTGCGATTGATTTTTTTAGTGCTTCTATAGCCTCTACTCTTTTGCCTTGCGCTAAGAGTTCTGACCCAATTTTTTCATACGCAAGAAATGATTCTTCGTATTGGAGTACGTCTGTAAATAGTGAGAGAGTATCTCTCCACACTAATGATCGTTGAAAACTCAGAAATCCAAATCCAATAATGACAATTCCAAAAAATCCATATGCAATCTTTATTCTTTGCTCAGACAATCGTGAAACCATAGTTCCAACGATCATAAATAATCCGAGGAATGCTAAATACATATAACGGTCTGATGCAAGGTATACATCATTCCCTCTGTAATATTGCAAGAAGCTTGGGATAAAGAGTAATAACATTGTCACTGATCCGACTAGCCAAACATGATGATATTTATTACGGAAAAACCACAGTGCAGCTGCAAAAGCAGTAACAATAAGCATTGGTAAAAATACACCAGGATGTGCCAGCGTAATGGTGGATAGATCAACGGGGTAAAATACTGACAAACGAAATGGGAGCACTAATTTTTCGAGATAGAACAGAATACTTTTTGGTATAAGTAATAATATTTGCCCAGGTAATGAGCGTACCAATACTTCATCTTTTCCAAGAAGGGCCAATAGGCCAAACGGGATTGCTGCAGCTATGTATCCTTTTTTCTGCCAGACGTCTCTCCATGTCAGTGCACCTCGTTGATACCAGTCAATACACAGTAGTACCAGTGGTAGAGGTATGATCGATACTTTTGCGAGTAGTCCTAATGTAAATAGACCTATATTGATGAAGTGTGCTTTTAGCGACTGGGCCTCTTGATTGCGCAAATATCCTACAATCACTGCGAAGAAGAAGAACGAAGACAAAACGTCTTTGCGACTAGCAGCCCAAGCCACAGCCTCAACATTCAGAGGATGCACAAGAAATAGTAGCCCTAGGATGACCGCAATATCTAACCGACGGAAGAGGTAACGAATAATCCAAGTCATTAGTAATGCATTAGCAATGTGTAATATGAGATTTGTGAAATGAAAAATGAAGGGATGTATACCTCCAATAATTGCATCTAATTGCAGTGATAAAAATGTGAGAGGTATATAGAGCTCTGGATCGTAGTTTGCAAAAGCCCATTTTACAGACCAAAAAGAGCCTGCACGAATGACAGAAATATTATCGTATATCAGAAGCCCATCATCAAAAGACACGAAACCATTTGTCCAAACACTGTATCCATAAACGAGGAAGCCTACAGCGATGAATAGACTGACTAGTAACTTTACATGCTGGAAATGTGATGAGTAATGAGTAATA
>JAQCIJ010000005.1 GCA_027592135.1 bacterium
TATCAGAGCTTTATCCAAGCGTGTAGCGTAGAGCGTATAGCTTTGAGTAAAGATGAGATTTATTGCTATGGTAAGACAAAAAAATGGTTCCAAAACCTTTTGGAACACCATCAGCAACACACTCTCATCCTTCCGTAGCCCATAGACGAAGGTGGGTAACGCGTAGGTCACTCGTTTCAATTCCGATCAGCGACGCCATTTCTACCTTATCGCTTATTTTTTACTCCATGAAGGATGCTTTATGGTTAAGCTTTCGATCTTATCAGCACCATACCTCTTATGAAGGTCTAACACTGTTCTACCTGTTTCTTTATCTAGTACCTTTATTACCATGCCAGCCCTACTACCATTTACCTTAATTGTAGTAGAACCAGAGAAACCTATGGCTTCAGAAAGTTCATATTTAACTTTTTTTACTGCTTCATCACTTACATAGAATGATCCGTCAGCATCTTTTTCATTCCATCCCATAAAATCACTATTATTATTATTTGCCCATGACTCAATAGCCGATTTGAGTTTCTCTTGTGAAAATGACTCTGGAGATTTAAATTTTGACCGCGTTTCTGCCTCTGAACGCATTATATCTTGAATTACCTTAATGTCACCACCACCCGAAACTCTCTTATCAGTATCAACATATATGGAACCTATTCTTTGATCAGAATCATTATCTGTAATCGTCATTGTCACCTTGCCAGAATCATCATGATTGATATCAAGATCGATTTGTGTTGGAAGTAAAGTAGGTTTAAAGCTATCTGCAAGACTATCTAATACTTTAGTATATATAGCCTTTTTTTCATCTAAAATAACATAAGGATATCTTCTCAAGTCCTCTGCATACTTCTTTCCGACTGCAATAATTTTAAACATTGTTGGAGTAGATTCTTCATTATCAAGCAAGAGCTCGGCATATCTCATATCACTTTTTCTCTCATCTCTTTCTTTACCGTCTAGTGCTTTCTTTTTTTTAGCTGAAGGAGGAACATACTTTTTATTTGAGTTATTTGAGTTATTTGTATCAGCTGATACAGAAGAAAAATTTGGAAATTCATTCATAGTAATTAATGTGTATATTGATAACTATATTATTATACACTAAAATCACTATTTACGCTATCGCCAATACCGCCCTTTTGGCCAAGATTCTATTACAAAGCCGAAAGATCCCTTTCTGGCCTGTAGAGCGCTACAAAACAATTGTGTAATAAAGGAGCATAAACTCCGTGCAAGGCACCTTAAGGGCTATTAAAAAGAGCCCACGTAGACGTGAGCCCTGTATCAATACAATAACACTTACTACCGTCCTCCAGCTTCAACTTCGATATCATTGCGGTAGCTCTCCTGTTTCACAAGATCTGGCTGCCCCAGAAGGCCTTGACCTACATGAGCTGCTGTTCCCTGCTGAAAAAAGGAATCCCAGTACTGATGGCGCACATGTCGACGTCGAATATTCCAGTGATACGGAGTGAAATCCTGATTGAGAAGATCTTGTCCTGGATCTGGCTCGTAGATAAATTCATCGCGGATCGTATCTCTTATTGCTTCAATCTTTTTAAGCTTCTTTTGAAAATCCTCTCGATGATACGCCATCTTACTTCGATATACATTTGTAAGACGTTCTACACTGCGGTGTGAAGGACGAGAAATTGCACGTGTACGGTGTGCACGGTATCGAAACTGTGGTGAATCTGACAATTCCTCAGCAGCAACTGTTGCTGGCATAAAGATTGTAAGAGCCAATAGCACGGAAAAGATTCGCATAAAATATGTGGGAAATCCAATGAGGAAGGCATCCTCCCATGCAATTGCGAAGCAACAAGGTATTTCCGTGGGAAATATCACCCTTTCTAAAAGTAGTAATTTTTGCTATACTGATATGAAAACTTTTAAAAAACACACCCAAACACACAATGTCCATAGACGCCTGCATTGCCCACGCCATTCATTCAGATCTCGATATCCTCGAGGTATTACCTGAACTAAAGGGCATGCCTGTAGAAAGCCTCGAGCCCTACATAGAGCACTATATTCTTACTGTGCAGCAAGAGCTCCGCGGTGTCATTGTGGATAACGGCGACCAATACCTTCGTGCAAAAGATGCTGCTGGCCTTTGTGCAACCTGCATGAACGCTGGTATCGGTATCCCTCCAAAAATGCTTTTAAAGATGTGTCAGACAATTATGCAACTCTCTACGATTGATGCACGATTTATCTTAGATACCGATGAAGGGAATTCCCTCTTCTACGTAAAGATGGGAATCAACCTCAACGAAAAGCAGGCTGTGTAAATCAGTAAACTATCGCTTAGAGAACTGCGGCGCTCTTCGTGCTCCTTTGAGTCCTGGCTTCTTACGCTCTTTGATACGCGCATCGCGACGAAGGAACCCTTCGCGCTTAAGCGTTGGACGGAGTTCTGGGTCGATCAGCAGTAAGCAACGGCTTACTCCGTGACGTAAAGCATCGCTTTGAGCTGCTTTTCCACCACCTTTCACTCTAACCTCAACATCATACTTCTTTGCAAGATCGGTAATACGTAATGGTGCAAGAGCATTCTCTGTGTGTAGGAAAGTAGGAAAATACTCACGAATAGGTTTTCCATTTACGGTGACATCTCCTTTTCCACCATCAAAGAGTTTTACACGTGCTATTGCAGTCTTGCGCTTTCCGGCGCTGTAGAAGTACTGAGATTTGGTAGCGGCTGTCATAATTATTTGGCGTTAGTAAGGGCTTTAGGCTGCTGAGCTGTATGCTGGTGCTCTGTACCTGTATACACATGAAGACGCTTGAGCATCTGACGTGCAAGACGGTTTTTAGGTAACATTCCTTTTACAGCCTTCTCCACAATCTGTGTAGGCTTCTTATCCATCATATACTGAAGAGAGAATGTTCTTAAGTGTCCCAAGTATCCAGAGTGAGTAACGTAGATCTTTCGACGGTGCTTTGTAGGATTGAAGAATAATTTGTCTGCGTTTATGACAATAACATGATCTCCACACAACTGATGTGGGCTAAAAGTAGCCTTGTTCTTTCCACGAAGGATTGTTGCAATCTGCGTAGACATACGACCAAGGTTTTGACCCTCTGCATCGATAAGAATCCACTGTGGATCTGCCAGTTTTAGCGTAGTAGTTTTCATTTTTTTGAGGGTGTCTTGGGAGTAGTTGATTTCTTTTTAGAAGGTGTAGATGTTGCAGAGGTAACAGAGGTACTTTTCACCTCTGTACCTTCTTTACCCTCTTTTACCTCTATTCTGTCTCCCTCCACCAAACTCAAGTCCACCACCTGTGCTCCATCGCCAACACGATATCCTGCAGCGACAGTACGCGTAAGTCCGCTATTCTTTTTGGCATAACGCTTGGTAAATACCTCCATGATCTTCTTACTTGCATTCTTATCTGTCACCGTCTTATTAATATGACGGATAGCAACATGTGGTGTGTGCGTCTTTGCGTAGTTAATGAGCTTATCAATCTGAGGAGCAATAACATGAGCACGCTTCTTTGTCGTACGAATAGTCTCGTAAAGCAGAAGAGATGTCAGCAGATTGCGTTTTACCATTCTGGCGTGACCAGGTTTCTGCTTTAGCCGGTTATTGTGTTTTCGATGTCGCATAAAAATGATAGGTGTGAGACTCTACTACTTTTCGTCGTCGGCGGAAAGGGCTAAACCACGTTCTGCAAGAGTATCATTTACTTCATCGAGTGCCTTTGCACCGAATCCACGGAAGTTACTTAATCCTGCAACGCTACACTTTGTCAACTGCTCGATAGAACCAACACCTGCGTTGATCAGAGCATTAAGTGTTCGTGGTGAGAAGTTCAAGATTTCGATAGGTGTGTAGCTCTCTTTCATAGGAGCAGACTCACCTTCATCTGAAATTTGTGCACCTGTACGAGAGAAATCAGCAATAAATTCGCTCTCAACAACCTTCTCAGAGCTTCCGAAGTATTCGAAGTAACTCTTAAGGAGCTGGGAGGCAAACTGTACAGCTTCCTCTGCAGTCAAAGAACCGTTGGTTTGTACGTCAAGGCTCAATTTTTCAAGGTCTGTTCGCTGTCCTACACGAGCAGCTTCTACTTCGAACTGTACACGGGTTACTGGACTAAATATCGCATCAATATGAATGAGGCCTGGCTCGTTACTCTTTTTGTTGCGATCAGATGCTGGGCTGTACCCAACACCCTTTTCTACGGTAATACTCATTTCTACTTCACCGCCCTTTTCGAGGGTAAGAATCTCGTGATCTGGATTAAGGACTTCAATATCAGAAGATACTTGAAGGTCTTTTGCAGTAAGTGTTCCAGGTCCTTTACCCTTAAGAGTGATAACTTCAGAATCCTTGTTAAACTTACGAAGCTGTAAACTTTTCAAGTTTAGTGCGATATCAATACCGGATTCAAGAATACCTTTTACTGTGCTATACTCGTGCGTTACACCTGTCATACGCATGGATGTAATTGCAGCGCCAGGAAGGCTAGAAAGGAGTACGCGACGCATTGCGTTACCAAGCGTCATTCCAAACCCAGTAGGAAGTGGTCCAATAGTAAAGACCTTGTGTGAATCGTCGCCAGTACCTCCTCCTGTTTGGGAGGAGAAGATAGGGAGGCCGATTTCTTCCTGAATGATGTGCATAAGAGAGAAGGGAAGGTTGGGGAAGGGGTTATCGACGTGAGTAATATTCAATGACTTGGCGGATGTCGATAGCCTGCTCGAAGTCATCGGCTGCAGGAAGACCAGTCACCTCGAACTTGAGGTTACCAGAATCTACCTTGAGCCAAGAAGGCGGCATATATTTTTCATGCGCCTCCAAAATTGGAGAAAAAACTGACGATGTTTTGCTCTTTGGCCGTACTTCCACCACGTCACCTTCACTTAAGCTATAGGAAGGAGATGTGACACGTACACCGTTAACGGTAAAGAGTCCGTGACTAGAGAACTGACGAGATTGGAACCGAGTCAGTGAAAATCCAGCACGATAGAGTGCATTATCAAGACGACGCTCCAAAAGCGTGAAAAGCTCATCACCTGTTTGCTCTTTAGAAGAAGCTGCAGTTTTGTAGAGGCGTTGGAATTGGCGCTCGGAAACACCGAACATGTCACGCGCCTTCTGCTTTTCGAGCAACTGCTTTCCATACTCACTAGGACGCTTACCACGAGTACGCGGTCCCTTTCCTGGGCCGTATGGCTTGCGTTGTAGAATTTTGTCGTACTTATCAGAACCAAATATGTTGATTCCATGTCTACGACAGCGCTTTGCTTTTGGTCCAGTGAATGACATTGTTAATAGTTAATGGTTAATAGCGAATAATTATGACTACACACGTCGGCGTCCGGGTTTACGGCAGCCTCCATGCGGTACGGAAGTTCTATCAATAATTGCATCCAGATCAAGTCCTCCACCCTGAATACCGCGGATTGCTTGTTCTCGTCCAGGCCCGAGGCCTTTTACTTCAACTTGTACAGATTCAATATTAAATCCGGCAACAGACACTACTGCAGCTTCTGCTGCAATCTTCGCTGCGTATGGTGTAGATTTCCTCGTTCCCTTAAACCCACAAGCACCTGCGGAGCTACCTCCAAGCTTGTTTCCATCAAAGTCTGTAAAGCTAACGATTGTGTTGTTCTCACCTGCGTGAATGCACACACGAGCCTTAGGGATAGATCTCTTGATCTTCTTTTTCTTAGACTTTGCCTTTGGTTTTGCTTTTACATCAGCCATGTTTAGGTCTTAGTAAGGGAAGTACGTCCAGATCCTCCAGTCTTCTTCTTACCACGCTTGGTGCGTGCGTTACGACGGGAAGTTTGTCCTCGAACAGGGAGTTGACGACGGTGACGAAAGCCACGCCATGTTCCGATGTCCTGAAGACGCTTGATATCCATAGAAACTTTTCGTGTCAGCTCACCTTCTACGAGTTCACTTTCGATACGTGTTCGGAGTTTCCCCTGCTCATCTTCTGTAAGGTCATCTGCCTTCTTGTGAATATCAATCTTTAATTCCCGAAGGATAGAGAGCGACAACGAACGTCCAATACCCTTGATATACGTCAGAGCAATTTCTGATCGTTTGTTACCCGGTAGTTGGACTCCAGCAATTCTAGGCATAATTATCCTTGGCGTTGTTTATTACGAGGAATAGAAGACACAATGCGGCGTACCTTTTTTCCTCCAGAGATCTTTCCTTTCTTAATACGTACACCTGCACGGCGGATCACGAGGCGATCACCTTTTGCAATAGGTTTTACGGATGCACGAACTTTCACGTAAGGAGGGGGTAATAAAGAGATACACTTACGCTTGTTGAGGAGGCCTAGCGGCCTCACCGGTTTCAAGATCGATCTGTTGATCAGACCTGTAGCGGTAGCAGATTCGACCCTTCTCGAGATCATATGGGGTCATTTCTACCTTCACCCGGTCACCTGGGAGGATGCGTACGCGGTGCACACGCATTCGTCCGGCGAGCGTACAGAGGATCGAGTGATCCTTTGCTTGTGGACTTAGTATTTTGACTCTGAAGGTGGTGTTTGGAAACGATTCCTCTACAACGCCGACGAGTTCAATCACATCTTTGGCCACAAAGTAGTACGGGGATACAAGCCGAAAGAGCCTACAGTGCAGAATGTGCTTGTACAAGCGGTAAGGGCAAAAAAACTTGAGTTTCTTTGAAAATTGCTTGTCAAAGTTAAGAAATATTGTCATTACAACACAATTTTAGGCCCTATTACCCTTTGGTAGCCGTTTTCATCTTCCAGACATGGAAAAAAGAAAAAGCAGCGAAGAAGAAGTTTAATCCAAAAAAGATCCAGTCAGATTCCCTATAACTAAACCCCGCAATGACCGTACTCCCCACTCCAAGGGCTATATTGCGCTTCGGTGTACCTGTATCAAGCGCAAAACCCACTCCAAGTACCGAAAGACCTATCACGAAGATGATCGTTTCAATCCCATGAGAGAGATGTAGTGCATAGGCAATGAGAGTGACTCCAGAAAGTCCGAGAATTGGTGTATCTATCCGATCATCCGTATTCAACATCATTAACACTGTGCTAATGGCAATGAGGATTTGTAGTAAGACAAAGAAGAATGATCCGCCATCCAGATAATGCAGTATCGCATACCCAAACATGCATGCGCTTCCAATGAGGAACAGCCAGTTCTTCAGCGAGCGTGCTGGATGTAAAACGGTACGCGCAGGCATTGCCGCTCCTACGATTAAGATAGCTGAGCCGATGAGGCCGATGAGGAACGGATCAATAGTCATTGACTATTAGTGTACCACTGACCATTGAACACTGACCATTGACTCACTACGCAATCACCTCCACCCCATCCTCGAGGATTAACAATGTGTGCTCGAAGTGTGCAGATAACGATCCATCTTTAGTATTGATCGTCCACTGGTCATCAGACTCTTTGATACCATCTTTTCCTGTACAGACAATGGGCTCTACAGCAATCAAAGTATGTGCTGGAAGCTTTGGCCCTTCGCCCTTTTCTCCGTAATTCGGTACATCGGGGAACTGATGCAGTGTTTTACCAAGGCCATGACCTGTAAGGGCTGATACAATGGTTAAACCTGCTCCTTCTACGGTCCCCTGCACTGTTGAGGAGATGACTCCGACCTTCACCCCTGCCTTTATCACACTCACTGCGTTAGCAAGTGCTTGTGCCGAAACTGTCAGCAAATGCTGAGCCTCTTCACTAATGCGGCCTACAGCAAACGTACGGCAGGCATCGGTATACAGACTCTTGTACATCACACCACAGTCTGTAGCGATGATATCCCCTTCTTTTAGAACATAGTCACCAGGGAGTCCATGCACACACTGTTCATTTACGGATGTGCACAGTGTCGCTGGGTATCCGTGGTATCCCATAAATGCAGGAGTTGCCCCTTCGTGACTTCTGATAAATTCCTCTGCAGCACGATCTAGTTCTTTTGTGGTAATACCCGGTGCCACCAATCTACCCATCAGTTCGAGGGTTTGGGCAAGAATCTTCCCTGCATGGCGCAGAGACTCGATTTCTTTTGGGCTGAAGATTTGGAAATCGCTCATATGAAATGAGCTTACGGTAAATAGGGAAATTGGGAAATTGGGAAACTGGGAAATTGGATATTTTTCCCAATTTCCCTAGTTCCCTATTTCCCTTTTGATCCGCCCATATATCTCCTCCACACTCCCCTTTCCATCTACCTCCAAAACCTTCCCTTCTGCCATGTACTTCTCAATCACTCGCATCGTCTTCTCGAAAAACAAGTCCATACGACGGAGGACCTTCTCTTGGTCTGCGTCATCTGCTCGTCCTTCGATCTCTGCGCGTCCTTTGATACGTTCAACCGCATCGTCTTTGTCGAGGAGAATGTGTACACAGCGAAACTCCCGACCACTGTCTGCAAGGATCTTATCGAATGCCATCATCTGATCTTCATCCCGAGGGATACCATCAAACAATATTTTCTGATCGTCAGGAACGTTTGCGACCGCTTCATTTACCACTTCCATGATGATCTCAAACGGCACGAGCTCTCCGTTATCGATGTATTTTTTGACGAGCTCTCCGAGTTCTGTACCAGACTCACGAATTTTACGAAGCTCTCCACCTGCTTCAAAAATATAGTAACCCAATTCTTCCGCAAGCCGCTTTGCTTGTGTTCCTTTGCCGCTGCCTTGGATACCAAAGAAGACTAAGTCCATGGGGAGAATGTACCATAAAAACCGCAGCGCGGGGATACTTCCCCGCAATTATTAGATATGTTAATTCGTGATGCACATTCAATGCGGGCAGGGATGCCCGCTCTGTGGAATTCATACTATAATCACACCAACCAGCGCGGGTGTTCCCAGGCGCATTGCGCTGAATTGTATACTAGGCTAATTCCTATACCAATTTCTCATAATCGTGCGCCAAAAGCTGTGCATTAATCTGACGGATAAGCTCCATTACTACTCCTACAACGATAATCAGTCCTGATCCTGAAATGATCAAATCCTGAGAGCTGAGTGTTGAATACTTGGTAAAGATAAGAGGAACGATAGCAACCATACCAAGGAACGACCCACCCCAAAGGTTGAGGCGACTGGATACCTTTGCGAGTAACTCTGCGGTCTGCTTTCCTGGACGTACTCCAGGGACGAATCCTCCACGCTTCTGGATATTCTCTGCAACTTCATCAGGCTTAAATGTTACGGACACAAAGAAGTACGTAAACCCAAGTACTAGTAAGAAGTAGATGACTATATACAGTATGCTCGGATTATTCGGATTGATGTTGACGTTAATAAAGTTCGCAACCGTCTGAAGTATTGGACGAGTAGCCGTACTGAGGAACTGAGCAATAATTGCTGGCAATGTAATAAGAGAGATCGCGAAGATAATCGGGATCATTCCTGCTTGGTTCAGTCGAATCGGTATATTGCCCTGTACTCCTCGTCCTGCTCCTTGGTTTGCGTAGGTTATCGGTATCAAGCGATGTGCATCAGTAAACAAAACAACGGCAACAAGCATAGCAAGAGAGACGATAGCAAAGAGGAAGAATGCAGCCTGCTTACCCTGTCCTGCAAGGAACATCGTAGAAAGCGTTGTCGGCATTCCAGAAACGATTCCAATGAAGATGATCAGAGAAATTCCGTTTCCAATTCCTTTTTCTGTAATCAATTCACCAAGCCACATCAGAAAGAGTGCACCTGTTGTGACATAGAGCATTGGCATGAAAACTCCTGGGAAGGTGAGATCGACAAGCTGAATACCACCTTGACCAAGCAAAATGAGGAAACCATAACTCTGGATAAATGCGAGAGGAACGGTAAGCCAACGTGTGTACTTGTTGATTGTCTGCTGTCCTTGCTGTCCTTCTTTACTCAGTGCTTCGAGCTTCGGGAAGATCACCGTACATAGCTGCATAATAATAGATGCGTTAATGTATGGAGAAAGACCAAGAAGCACGATAGAGAAGTTATCGATCGCACCACCAGTAAGCGCTGCAAACACTCCCACTACTCCACCTCCACTTCGCTGGTTGAGAAATTCACTAAGAGCAAAAGGATCAGTCCCTGGAACAGCAATGTGAGCCACAACGCGGTACACAAGCAAAAGACCAATGGTCATAATAATCCTCTTACGGAGTTCTTCTGAGTGCCAGAGTTGACGAAGGTAGGTGAACACTAAAAAAGAGGATAGTAATTCATAATTCTTAATTCATAGTAATAACTTTTCCACCTGCTTTTTCGATAGCTTCTTTTGCAATCTTGCTAGCAGCGTGAACCGTGATTTCAAATTTCTTCTTTACCTCACCACGAGCAAGCAACTTTATACGCTTACCTGTAGAAACAATATTGTTCTCTTTAAGAGCTGCGACATCGTACTTTCCCGCTGCAAGCTTCTCTTCCAATGTATCAAGATTTACAACCTCGTATTCCACGCGGTTTGGGTTATTAAATCCACCAAGCTTTGGTTGACGAACCATAAGTGGAGTCTGTCCTCCTTCAAAGATACGGTTACTCTTACTACCAGAACGTGAACCCTGTCCTTTTGTTCCACGACCTGCCGTGGTTCCACGACCTGCGCTGTTTCCCCGCCCTGCCCTTTTTGAGGACTTGCGAGAACCCGGTGCTGGCTTCAAAGTATTCAACATAGCCGGGATATGGTACGTAGGTTGTGGCTGCTTCTCAAGTGATTTATTGAAGAAAGCGAAGAAAGCGAGGATCCTCGCTCTCCTCGCCATATTCTCACTCTTCGTCCTACTGTAGTAGTAAAAATGCCTAAATTATGCTAGAATAGTATGATTCATGCGTAAATTCATATCATCAGCGTTTGTCGGCATTCTCACTCTTGCTCCAGTGCTGACACCCTTGGGGGCAGCCCAAGAACCCATCACCTATGTTCGACGTGCAGAAGCTGCAATGATTTTAATGAAGAATGCGGGCATCACCGTAGATGAAAGGGCGCAAACATATGGCGACTACCCCGACATGATAGATGGGCAGTGGTATGTCCCTTATATGCTGACAGGTATAGAAATTGGATTATTTGCTGCAAATACAGAAACAGGGTTTGCCTATCCACATAAATCTGTTTCGCGTGCGGAGTTTCTCGAAATGCTGACAAAGACGTTCCTTCTCACCACCAATATCCCCTATCAATATACAGATATTCCCATAGGGGCTCCGTATAGTGCATATATTGGACTCTCATGGCGCTATAAACTATTCCACAGCACAAACAATCCCAGCGTGTTACAACCAAATCTCAAGGTCTCTCATAAAGAGGCAGCAGAAGCGATTTACACACTACTGACTGCAGAACCCTCTCTGCAACTAAAACCGGGAATGTTTCCTGTCAAAGAACACTTTTCTGCCCCGCAAGATCCGCGGTCTTCTCTATTTGAAAACATAACAATCGCTGCTGTAAACAGTTACACGGATATCGCGACACCAAAAACGGTAAAATCTGCTGTCTTACGTCTGATTCGCTCTCGCGGAAATTTGGCAGAGCAAACACGCAATGATTTGATCCATGCTATAAACAAAGAGCGTGCAAAATATAAACTGACGCCAATGCGCAGTAACTACTACCTCGAACTCTCTGCACAACGCCATGCAAAAGATATGGCAATTCGTGGATACTTTAGCCACTACACACCCGAAGGCTTAAGTTATGTCGATCGCATTCGTAGTGGTGGGTACCTCGATATTAATCCAGACTCCTGTAGTTGTGCACAACAGTTTGACCTTGGTGGAGAATCACAAGTAGAGCAACAGGGTCCAGACTTTGTCTTAACCGGACAACAGTCCTGTAGCTGCGAACCTATTTTCTCACTGGGAGAAAACCTCGCAAAAGGACAACTCTCCGTAAAACAAGTGATGAAAGACTGGATGAATTCCTCAAACCATCGACGTAATATTTTGCGGCCAGAGTTTGAAGAAATTGGTATCGGACTGTTCGAAGATGAATGGGTGCAGAATTTTGGAAGACTAAAGTTTGAGTAAAGGGTCAAGCGAAAAACTACGTAGTGAAGTTTACACAATTGCCGCCAACATCTTCCCAAATTCTTCGGCGGCGGCAGGACCATTTCCCGTTACTATTTTTCCATCGATGGTTACCGCTTCTCCGGTGTACTCAGCCCCATAGGTTTCGAGTATTTCTTGCTGTCCCCCGTCTTCGTTCCAAACTGTTGCACGTTTACCAGAAAGAACCCGTGCTTTGGCGAGTATTGTCGGTGCAATGCAAATCGCACCGAGTGGCACTTCTGCTCTGTAGGCATCGTTTGCCACCTTAAGTGCATCAGGATCTGAGGCCAGCAGTACTGCCCCTGGGCCTCCAATAAAGGCAATGTGCCTGTAGTCTGTTACCTTCACGTCTTTAAGAGCGATAGTCGCTTCTTCTTTACCACCGAAACTCCCTGTGCACTGCCCCACGTCTTTTGCCCCTATAACTATCTCGTTTCCGGCTTCTTCAAGCCCTTTGCGCGTACCTGCGTACTCTGCGTCTTGATAGCCGCTGTGGGCAAGGATTATGAGGGATTTGGGCATGTAAAGCAGAGAATATTAGCTTTTCCTAAGCCCTCCATCACGACCAATGTCTGCCTTGCTTACTTGCGTGATTTCTACTTTCTCCAGCTCTGGAGTGTCTTGCAAGCCAAGATCTTTGTTCGACCTTCCTCCTACAGACTGAGCGACGTTTCGTGACTTATCTTCTGCAGTTGTTACTTCTGTTCCTGCAATTCTCATCAATGCTTTCATGATACATTGAGCGTTTACCAACTTGTTCGTAGTTCCGTAACGCTTACTTAAAACATTTCTAATACCTGCGTGTTCTAGCACAACACGTAGTGCACCTCCTGCGATGATACCTGTACCTTCGCGAGCAGGAATAAGACGGATACGCGCTGCTTTAAATTTGTGGTCAATCTCGTGTGGGATACTCCCATCAGCGACAGGCACTTTTATCATGTTACGCTTTGCAACAGATGATGCTTTTTGTACGGCAGCCTGTACTTCGTTTGCCTTACCAGTCCCCAAGCCCACACGTCCTTTCTTGTCTCCAACAACGACAACAGCGCGGAATCGCATGCGACGTCCTCCAGCTACCACACGGGTAACTCTATCGATAGAGAGTGTTGTCTCTTCGAAATCAGAAGGCTCTTTTCGCTTTTTGCGATCACGCTGCTTGCGGTCTGGCTTGGAGGTTTTTGGATTCATGGAGAAGTGGAAAACGGAAAGTGGAAAGTGGATAAAGATTAAAACGTCAATCCTGCATCACGAGCTGCATCTGCTACTGCTTTTACACGTCCGTGGTATCTGTAGGAATTTCGGTCAAATACGATAGTAGAGATCTTCTTGTCCTTTGCCTTGGCAGCGATAGCTTCACCAAGCTTTATAGCTCCGTCGATGTTGGCTGTTTTTTTAAGCTCTTTTGTAGAAGCTGCAACCAATGTCTTTCCGCTTTCGTCGTCAATAAGCTGTGCAGAAATCTGCATCAGAGAACGAAAGATAGACAGGCGTGGACGTGCAGCAGTACCAGAGACTTTTGCGCGTACTCTGCGCTTTCTTGCTAGCCGATTCTGATGCTTTATAGGAGCTTTCATACTGTAGATTGTTATTTGGCGGAACCAGCAGATTTACCAGATTTACGGATAATCACCTCATCGGTGTACTTTACACCTTTGCCTTTGTATGGCTCTGGT
Source organism: bacterium (assembly GCA_027592135.1). Taxonomy (GTDB): domain Bacteria; phylum Patescibacteriota; class Gracilibacteria; order Peribacterales; family Peribacteraceae; genus UBA2170. The sequence continues at coordinate 13,688 of JAQCIJ010000005.1, forward strand.
GGACGGAAACTGCGGATGTCGGCAGCTGCCTGACCCACGTCTTCTTTGCTAATCCCTTTAATAATAAGGATCTGCTTATTTTTTTCATCTTGTGAAATATCAATTCCTTCTGGCGCTGCGTACTCGATTGGATGACTGTGTCCAAGGTTGAGTGTTACGGTTTTTCCTTTTGCTTGCGCCTTGTAACCCACTCCGATGATCTCAAGCTTCTTCTCGTATCCCTCAGATACACCAATAACCATGTTGTTAATCATCTGACGTGTAAGACCATGACGAGCCATGCTATCTGCAGAATCATTTATGCGACCAACAATCACCATAGAGCCCTCAACCTTTACCGTTACCTCAGGAAGATGAGCATAGGAAAGCTCCCCTTTTGGTCCTTTTACGACAATGATGTTAGCGGTAACCTCGACGGTTACGCCTCCTGGGATCGCCACTGGATTTTTTCCAATTCGAGACATGATTAGCTAATGGTACAAAGAACTTCTCCACCGACTTTTTTCTCACGAGCTTGGCCGTCTGTTAGTAAGCCCTGGCTGGTGGTAAGAACGGCGATACCGTATCCACGAAGCACAGGCTTAAGGTCTGCAACACCTGCATAGGTGCGACGACCAGGCTTGGAGGCTCGTGTGAGAGTGAGAGTCATTTTTTCTGGATTGAACGTTACTTCGAGTGAAAGCTTTGGCGCTTCTCCGAGTACTTCTACTCCAGAGATCCATCCCTCTTTTTTGAGGAGCTCAAGAAGCTGTAGTTTCATTTTACTGTGTGGGGCAGTACAACTTGCTTTGCCCGCTTTCTGCGCATTGCGCATGCGAGTAAGCAAATCGCCGATGGGGTCTGTTACGTATGTCATAATTACCAAGAAGATTTAGTTATACCAGGGATATCACCATTCGTTGCCGCTTCGCGGAAGCAAATACGACAGACTCCAAAGAATCTCATGAATCCGTGACGGCGACCACAAAGGTTGCATCGGTTGTAAATACGCGTAGGAAACTTCGGCGTTCGTCCTGCCGCTTTGTCGCGAAGGAACTTGTTCATACTTGCCTTTTGCTTATTCTTTAGTGCGAGTCGAGCCATATTAAGATTCTGGTTGGGAAGTTGCGGCAGTATCGGTTGTTTCGTCTGTAGATTCAACCATTTCTTTAGAGGTTTCAGATGTAACAGCAGTCTCAGAGGTGTCCTGCTTTTCTCCCTCTGCACCTTCTACAGCCTTTGTAACCTCTTTTTTCTTCTCCTCCTTCTCCTTCCTAAACGGCATTCCCATTTCGGTAAACAGTGCACGTCCTTCTTTATCGTTACTTGCTGTTGTTGTAATCACAATCTGCAAAGGGAAGATTTGGCTTGGATCTGGAGCAGGTACTTCTGGGAAAATCGAGTGGTCACGAAGGCCAATACTGTAGTTTCCGTTTCCATCAAGCTTGCTTGGAAGACCACGGAAGTCGCGAATACGAGGGATCGAGTAGCTCATTAACCTATCGAGGAACTCCTCCATTTGCTTACCACGGAGTGTAACGCGGCAACCAACAATCATTCCTTGACGAGTTTTAAAGTTAGAGATAGCGACCCGAGCATGAGTGAATACAGGCTTTTGACCAGTGATCAATCTGATGCTCTCTGCGATATATGCGTGCATTTCCTTGCTGTCCATTTTGGACTTGTTGATTCCAACGTTTACCGTCACTTTCTCTACTTGAGGAAGTGCGTGCTTATTTTTGATACCGAGCCTCTTGCTAACACCTGCAGCAATAGGTCCGCGGAGCCGATCATGGAGGGTTGCGTAAGCCATAACCTAAGTGCCTCGTTGGGAACCTCGTGAAGATGAACGTTCTTGTTGATCTGGTACGGAGTGATCTTCTTTCATGTGAGATACAGAATCCATTTCTGCACCTGCAGCGCTCATTTCTTCTGATCCAAATCCCATCTTTTTCCAGAATGGAGATTTTTGGGAGGTGGCAGAAGTCTCAGATGGAGCAGATGTTTTTGCACCCTTCTCGCTCTTCTTCTCAGCAGCCTCCATGACCTTTGCATCAGATCCCTTCTTCTTCGCGATAGTGGTCTTTTTAATTTCGTCACCGCTCTGCTTAAAAATACGCGTCTTCTTTCCTTTTTCGAGCTTAAAGCCAATACGACTGCGCTTCTTTGTCTTTGGATCAACAAGCATTACGTTGCTTGCATCAAGAGATGCTTCATATTTTACAATTTCACCAGGACGATTTGGCCCTGCTTTCATGTGGCGTGTTCGAATATTTATATCCGTAACTACAAGACGATTTTTGGTGTGTAGCACACGGAGAACCTGACCGGTTTTCCCCTTATCCTTGCCTGTAATGACTACGACGCTATCGCCGGCACGGATCTTCACAGTACGTCTGGGGCAAGAGATACAATTTTTTGGAATCCTTTTCCACGGAGTTCACGAGCAACCGGACCGAATACTCTCGTACCCTTCGGTTGTCCATCTTTAGAAACAATAACGCATGCGTTATCGTCGAAGCGGATACCGCTACCATCTTTGCGGCGTGTCATCTTTTTGGTTCGGACAATAACAGCACGCTCTACCGCCTTCTTCTTTACCATTCCGCGTGGAGCTGCAGATTTAACAGCAATAACTACGATATCACCTACTCCTGCGTAGCGACGCTTACTTCCGCCAAGTACTTTGATACACTGGACGATTTTTGCGCCAGTATTATCAGCCACGTTCATGAGAGTTTCTGTCTGGATCATTCTTGAGAAGTGGTAGAGGTTTCAGAGGAATCAGATGTGTCAGAAGTGCTCTTTTTTTCTGCATCTGCACCAGTTTTCTCACGGTGAATCACCTTATCTATAGCTTCATCGTCTTTCATTTCTGATACACGTGGAGCTGCTTTAATAATTTCGATAACTTTGAAGTGCTTGTTTTTTGAGAGTGGCTTGCACTCTTCTATTACCACCTTATCTCCTTCGTAGAGATCCATACCGTTTGTATCACACAGGAACTTCTTACTCTTCCTATATCTCTTTTTGTAAATAGGGTGGAACACAAGCCTGTGCGTAACCACGCTTACCGTGCCCGTCATTTTTGCCGATGTGATGACTCCTTTTTTGGTTCTCATGATGCTTTAGCGGGGGCAACTTCTACCTTTTTGGCTTCAGTTGGCAGGGAGGATACAGGGGAATATACAGTTTTCATACGAGCAAGTTGCTTTTTTTCTCGGATGTACTTTGCACTATCCTTCTCTTTGCCGAGCTTTACACCGAGTCGCAACTTTACGACTGTGTTCTGTTGCGCAATGATCTCCTTGCGGAGGTCTTCTGCGCTCATTTTTCGTAGCTCTTTGATGGTAGTGAGAGAAGACATTAGTGGGCAATTTTGGTTACAACTTTCGTCTTCATTGGAAGCTTGTGGCTTGCAAGGCGAAGTGCCTCACGTGCATCAGCTTCTGGAAGACCATCCATTTCGAATATGATTGTTCCAGCTTTTAATACACATCCCCAGTACTCGATACTTCCTTTACCAGATCCCATCGGTACTTCTGCAGCTTTCTTTGTTACTGGGTTATGTGGGAACACGCGAATCCACATCTTTCCTCCACGAGCTACACTACGGGTCATCGCTCTACGTGCAGCTTCGATCTGCCTCGCCGTAAGCTCACCTGTCACCGTGCACTTTAGTCCGATAGAACCAAATGCGAGCTGGGTACCCTTTGTCGCCTTACCCTTCCACTGTCCGCGGCGGCGCTGTACCTTCCTGTATTTGATTTTCTTCGGTTCTAACATGTTACTGATTGTTCAGGGAAGTAAGACCTGCAGACTGTGCCTGCTTAATTTTTTTAAATACCATTCCTTTGTAGATCCATACCTTTACACCAATCGTACCGTAGGTAGTTAAAGCAGCTTTACGTGCGAAAAATACATTTGCACGAAGGGTCTGCAAAGGAATGTTACCTTCTTTGAAAGTTTCTGATCGAGCAATCTCTGCACCGTTTAGTCTTCCAGAAATTTTGATCTTAATTCCGAGTGCTCCAGATTGCATTGCTTTCTCGATAGCCATCTTTGATGCTCTTCGATATGGCATGCGACGCTGAATTTGCCCTTGGATTGTTTCGGCGATTACGTGTGCATCTGCATCTGGGTTACGGATCTCTTGGATATTTACATCAAATGATCCGCCAAATTGCTTTTCGAGATCTTTGCGAAGTTGTTCGATAGAAGCACCCTGCTTACCTATAATCACACCAGGCTTGCTCGAATGAATGGCAACAGATGTGCGCTTACTTCGATCGATATCTATTTGGGAGATTCCTGCATCAGGAAGCTTATTGTTAATATATCTTTTGATAAGCATATCCTGCAAAAATAACTCTTTAAACTTCTTTCCTTGTGCAAACCACGTACTAGACCACGTGTGCGTAATCTTGAGACGGAAGCCGTTGGGATTAACTTTTTGACCCATACTTTAGAAGTGGATAGTGGACCAGCCGACGCCAAGGCTATGGCCGGCAAGTAGTGGATAGTGGATAAAGAGTGGAAGCATTACTTTTGAGGGGATTTCTTGGACACAGAAGATTTCGAGGTGGAAGTGGTAGTATCCGTAGTGGACTTACCCTTCGTACTCGTCGACGCCTTCTTTGACATCGTCGTGGTCTTTTTTACAGTCTTTTTAGCGGTTTGGGAAGCATTTTTTGAAGAAACTAAGGAATCCAAGGAGTCCGACGAATCCGAGGATGTGCTCTTCGGACTCTTTGGTTTCTTCGGATTCTTTTCTAAGGCTTCCCCGGCAACTCCCAATGTCATGTTGATATGGCTCATAAATTTACGCATAGGACGTACTCTTCCACGTGCCATTGGTACTCCACGGTGATACGCTTGTGCCTTATTTACCGTTAGAAGCTTGATTACCATCATTTGAGGATCTTGCTTCTCGTTGTGTGAAGCATTCGCCATCGCGCTACGCAGGAGATTTTCGAAGATGCGTGCCGCCTTCTTGTTGGTGTGTTCGAGAGTATACATAGCATCTGGAACAGACTGCCCACGGATCATCTTGGCAACGAGTTGTGCCTTCTTAGGAGCGATGCGGATAGAGCGTAGAGAAGCTTGCATAATAGAGTAGGTTATTTTTTATCGGACTTATCGGCCATTTTTCCACCGTGGTTTTTAAATTTCGTAGTCCAAGAGAATTCTCCAAGTTTGTGACCAACCATTTGCTCGGTAATGTACACAGGAACAAATTCTTTTCCGTTGTGAACTGCGAAGGTAAATCCTGTAAATTCTGGTGGTATGTCGCACGATCTTGCCCAAGTTTTGATAATTTTTTTATCACCAGCTTCCATCATTTTCATGACTTTCTTGAGAAGACTTGCGTCTATGTATGGGCCTTTTTTGAGTGATCTAGACATAATAAAAAGTGGGAATACTAGCGCTTACGCTTTTTGTTAGAACGTTTACGCATGATTAATTTGTCAGATGTTTTTTTACGCTTTCGAGTCTTTACGCCCAAAGCTCTCTTCCCCCATGGAGTCCGAGGACCCTTCTTGCTACCAATTGGACTGTGCCCTTCTCCACCTCCGTGTGGGTGGTCTACAGCGTTCATAGATTTTCCAAGTACTTGTGGCCTGCGCCCCATCCAACGCATACGTCCAGCCTTACCAATACGTACGAGGCTATGTTCACCATTACATACAGTACCGATAGTCGCGCTGCAGTTTTTGCGTACGCGGCGTACTTCGTTACTTGGCAACTGCACCATGGCGTACTCTTTATCGAATCCAACGAGTGTTGCAGATGTTCCTGCACTTCGTACGACTTCTCCACCACGTCCGAGGTTAATCTCGAGGTTAAATATCTTGTATCCAGTAGGAATGTGCTCCAACTGCATACGGTTACCGGGCTTTACCTTGGTGCGATCTGCACAAACAATACTATCCCCTACTACAACACCTTCTGGTGCGAGGTGATACCGTTTGTCACCATCGGCGTAGAACACCAACATGATAAATGCAGTTCGGTTTGGATCATACTCGATAGAGTGCACAGTACCTGGCACATTTACCTTATCGGTGCGTTTGAAGTCGATCTCACGGTAGAGACGCTTGTGTCCTCCTCCACGATGACGAATGGTGATGCGTCCGTTATTCCCACGACCAGAGATGCGCTTCTTCCCCTTTGTCAGAGCCTTTTCAGGGCGCTTTTTGGTTAGGCTGGAGAAGTCTGCAAAACTCATTTTGCGACGTCCTGGGCTCGTTGGATTAACTTTGCGTATAGGCATTATATTTTGAAGTTAGCTATATCGAGAGGTTTACTTTTTTCACTGATCGTTACCATCATTTTCTTGAATGGCTTTCGCTTTGTACTGATCTTTCCTCGTCCTATAGCTCGAGTCTTCGGTGCGACACGCATAACACGAAGGCTTACAGCCTCGATGTCGTAGTATTTGCGTAGAGCGTTGCGCACATCAATTTTTGTAGCCTTAGGAGCTACGCGAATCGTGTAGGTGCGGTCTGAAGCTTTCATGCGCTCAGACTTCTCTGTCTCTACGGGGCCGACGATAACTTGTGAGAGTTCCATGATTATTGAGCGGACTTAGTGGAAGTTGTAGGTTTTTCTTTAGCTCCAAAGATCTCTTCTGTCTTCGCAATCGCATCAACCATAAAGATGATATGACGGCTACCAAGAACATCAAGAGGGCTGAGGTATTGAGCCATAATTGTTTTTACACCAGGAACGTTACCGACAGACTTGATAAGACTTGGGTGGTGTTCTGGAGTAACAATAAGGATCTTTCGTCCGATATCTACCGGCATCTTCTCGAGCATCTTTACAGCATCCTTAGTCTTTACCGTGTCTGGGTAGCTTTCTAGGCCAATGATTATCCCATTCTTCGCCTGAGCACTGAGAGCGCTAAAGAGGGATGCGCGACGCATCTTGCGTGGCATTTCTTTTACGAAGTTAGCAATCTTGCTTGGTCCAAAGGACTTGCTTCCTCCACGAAGCAGTGGGCTTCGTATGCTTCCACGACGTGCTCTACCTGTTCCCTTCTGTTGGAAGAGCTTACGCGTGGAACCACTGATATCTCCGCGACGCTTTACCCAAGCAATAGAATGACGTTTATTGCTCATCTCTCGTACAACAGACTGGTGCATAAGCCCCTCGTTTATTGGAGCTTCAAAGAGGGCCTTCGGCAGGGTAGCCGTTCCTTTCTTTGTGCCGGTAGCTGTATATACGTCGATATTCATGATTAAGAGTTAGATTCGAGAGTGATATAAACATTTCCGCCGTTTGTACCTGGAATTGGTCCTTTAATGGCGATGAGACCCTTAGTATGGTCACAATCCATAATCTTGCGGCCACGAAGAGTAACAGTATCACTACCCATTCGTCCCGGCATTTTCTTTCCTTTCATAATACGTCCAGGGAACTCACACATACCTACAGAACCTGTTCGGCGGTGGTGGTGAGAACCATGAGTAGTAGGACCACGGGAGAAGTTGTGACGCCTAATTACACCCTGGAATCCTTTACCTTTAGAGATTCCAGTTACACTAATTGTTCCTTCTTTAGTGAATTTTTCAAGATCGATCTGTGTTCCTGCATCAAGACCCTCTAAAGAGTCTACTTTCCACTCCTTAATGTCTCCGTAGCGTGTGTGCTCGTTTCCTTTACGTGTTTTCCACTTTTTAGGCTTAACACCAAGGACAACAGCGTCGTAGCCGTCTTTCTCTTTAGATTTTGTTCTGATAACGGTGTTTGGCTGCACTTCTAAGTACGTAACAGGAACCGCATCCCCATTCTCTAGGAATACGCGACTCATGCCGATTTTCTTTGCAATTAGACCGTTACACATAATTCTTGGAGGTTCATCTGGCGCGGTTGGTGCAAGCACGTCGCGCTGAAACGCAAGTTTGCCCTGAGGGAAATGCATGGCATCTACTGAAGAGCTGGGACAATTTAAGGGGGATCGGTGGTGATGTCAAAGAAAAGAGTGGTTTCTTTTAGCGCCAAAGTAAACGCGACGAGCTCTCTATCAGCGACGTACAAAGAATGCTTCTTAAGGCCTACGCAAAAGGAGAGATCAGCATTACTGTTGGGCAATAGTTTCTGTGTTTGAGTATACAGAAAAAGAGCACTCCTCCGCGGAGTACCCTCTTCTTTAAGGTGATCGGATGCTTAATTGCATCCACAACCACCTTTCTCATCGGAGCATGACTTTTCGGTCTTGCACTTGTCTGAGGAAATAGCGGACCTCATCCCCCGACCCCTTCTCCTTATTTGTAGAGATACAGCATTGTTTGATGTCGTTAACTTCTCTTTGAACGTACAGGAGAAGGGGGGCTCTGTTTTGAGAGTATTGCGTTAGAGATATGCTGAAGTAGTGTTTCTGTTGGCGTCATCGTTCGACTGAGCTTCTTTATCCATAGGATTTAGCACGTTACGCTATTTATCGCAAAGTAGGAGAGTGGTTGGGGTAAGGTCCGTCTAACATTCCCCCCACAACCCCCTCCCCTCTTTTTTTGCCTCATCTTCCGCTTCTTTATATTCCTCTATCCGAGGATGCGGAAACCACGGATAATTCTCGGCAAACCCCTCTTTTAGCATCTGCAAACCGATGTCTTCCCCAGAGAGTTCTATATATCGCAGGAGTCTTCCGTACTTGTCTCTGTTATCTGTTGGTTCAGGAATACGTTCTACAGACTTTTCGAAGATCAACTGACTGAGGCGCTCAGAAGCCTCGTCAAAGTAACACTCCTCTTTTTCTGGTGTATCTATTCCGATAATGCGCACGTGCTCTTCACCGATAACAACCGTATCTCCATCAACTATACGAGTGACGATTGCAGAATGCAGTGTCGGTGGAACCAGTTGTAACTCCGGTGCTGGTGCACAGGCCGTGAGAAAGAGGAGAAAAACAACAAGTCGCATAGCACAGAGTATATCAAAGAAGTTGTGTCAGAGGTTCTTGACTTTTTGCCTACCAAAAGCGGAGAATAACCTAACGGTCTTTTGTTTCGTAGTGTCTAACCAGAAGAGGAGGAACTCTTATGTCTTACACCAGCAAAGAAAAGCCGGTCTGGCCATTGTTTGGCATGGTTTTGGGGATACTTTCTGTCCCCACAGTGCCGCTTATACCACAGTTCGGTATACCATTTATGATCGTAGGCATCGTATGCCTGTTGATCTTCAACTTCTCGTAACGGCATGGATGCACCAACGATGAAAGACCAGCTTTAGCACGTTGATCCCCTTTGGTCAGCGTGCTTTTTTAAACTAACTGCTTAGCAATCAGTAAAATCCACACTGCCTTACAGGCGATGTGCAGAGTTTGGTCGAGCTTAAAGCTGAGTCGACCGTCTATTTTTCCGTAGTCAATAATGGCATGACAAACCGTCTCTGCAAGAGCGAGAATAAACGACCCTGTAAAGAATCCAACAAGTCCACCGTGTATCACCGCGTGTGCTGCAAGAAAGATGTACCAAGCGTCTGGATTGTTTGTACGGTTCTTATTTTTGATGAGATGCTCACTCTGGAGACCAAAATCACCGAGTGCGTGTCCGAAGACGAGAAGAAAGAAGATATCCATGCGTCGCAGTATATCATCAGATATACTAAAAGTTCAATGAACTCTGAAAAACGCAATGCACTCATCGGCTTAAATATCGCCATTGCGATTATGAGTATTGCAGGTCTTTTTGCCAAACTAATCCCCTGGCCTGCTGTGATGATTATCTTGGGACGTGCGTCTCTTACTGCACCGTTTCTTGCTGCATACCTCGTATTTACCAAGAAGTCTTTACGACTCAAATCCAGAAAACATATGTTCATTCTTATGGGCCTCGGCATCATGATGGTGACGCACTGGGTGACATACTTTCAGGCTATTCAGGTATCGACTGTCGCTATCGGCATACTTGCGGTGTTTACCTCTCCAATTATCATCACGTTTTTAGAACCACTATTCGATGGGCACAACGTCCACGGTAAAGACGTGCTACTAGCACTCGTTGCGTTTGCAGGAATTGTGCTAATGATTGATGACTTCTCGTTAGGAAGTGGCACCGTACAAGGAGTGTTATTCGGCATCACATCTGCGATGATTGTGTCGCTACGAAATATCTGGAGTAAGTGCCTCGTAAAAGAATACGAAGCTCCACTGGTAATGTTTTGGCAGATGGTATTCGGTGCACTGTTCCTCTCGCCTCTTCTCTTTTTCTACACCGTTGACGTGCAACCTGTGGATATCAAAAATCTTCTGATCCTCGCCTGCTTTGCTACAGCCATCGCCCATACCTTGATGCTGAAAAGCGTTGCACACATAGGGGCAAGAGCTACCGGAGTGATTATGATGGTACAGCCGCTGTATGCGATTGTACTTGCAGTATTGTTACTTGGAGAAATCCCTACGCTGCACGTGATTGCCGGAGGAGTACTGGTGATGTCTGCGATGATTTTTGAGACGGTGCAACAGACACGATAATCTTCTGTAAATTGGCTAACTACAAAGCTTCTAATCTGCTAATCTGCCTACATGTTTTGGGCTGATGAATTCGCCGACCAGATTGCAGAGCGCTTCCACAAAGAAATTACGGAAGGGACTCCGCTGATTATACGTGATGAAAAAACTCTCTCTGGGCGTGTGCACATTGGGAGTGTACGTGGCATTGTGATGCACGGACTGATCTCTCAAATTCTTACAGAGAAGAAGATCAAGAATCAGTTCTTGTTTGAATTAAATGATAATGACCCTATGGATGGATTGCCTGTATACGTAGACCAAGAGAAGTACGCAGTGCATATGGGAAAACCTCTGTTTGCTGTCCCTGGTATTAACGAAGGAGATGAAAATTTCTCTACAGGATTTGGGGAAGAGCTTCAAATGGCGATGGCACCCATGGGACTCCCTATTACGTGGTACCACTTACGACCTCTCTACGTTCAAGGAAAATTTAATGATGTCATCACACAAGCACTGGAGCGTGCCCCACGTATTCGTGATATTTATAAAGAAGTCAGTGGAGGAGGAAAACCTGATGACTGGTTCCCACTGAATGTTATCTGTCCGACGTGTGGAAAAATAGGGACCACGAAAGTCACGGGATGGGACGGTAAAGAAGTGACGTTTGAATGCAAAGAACAATACGTGGATTGGGCACAAGGATGTGGGCATAAAGGATCGATGAATCCATTTGACGGAAATGCCACACTGCCTTGGAAAGTAGAGTGGGCTGCAAAGTGGAAAGTGATGGGTGTGAATATCGAAGGAGGAGGAAAAGACCACTACGCTGCAGGAGGTTCTCGCGAAGTTGCTGCCTTGATCTCAAAAGACATATTCGAATACCCTGCTCCATTTGATCTCCCCTACGAATTCTTTAATCTTGCAGGAAAAAAGATGAGCGCGAGCAAAGGGCTTGGAGCTTCTGCAAAAGATGTTGCGGATTTACTTCCTCCAAAGATCCTTAAGTTCTTGATGATTCGTAAAGAGGCACGAGTCCCTATCGACTTTGACCCAGAAGGAAAGACCATCCCGAATTTGTTTGATGAATATGATCGATGTGCAGACCACTTCTTTGGAAGGCACGATGAACCATTTGCAGGGTATTCCCGTTCGTTCGCCCTTGCACAAAAAGATGTAACAGTAGAACCAGAAGATTTGTGGGAGATGCGCTTCCAGGCACTCAGTTTTGTTGTCCAAATGCCACATCTACATGTCGATGAAGAAGCAGCTAAACTTAAGGGTTCCGCCCTTACAGAAGCCGAGACTGCTGCACTGCATGAACGTGCAGACTACGTAAAAAGATGGATCGATACACTCGCTCCTGCTGAGTATACGTTTGTCATCCAAGACAGTACTCCTGCAGACCTCGAGCTACAGGAGAAACAGAAAGAAGCATTAACAGCTCTTGGTAAAAAACTTGGAGACCTTAAAGAGTGGACGGGAGAAACCGTGCACGACAAGATTCACCGCACGAAAGAAGAGTTTGATTTGCCACCGAAAGAAATCTTCCAGCCGCTGTACCGTATCTTTATGGATCGCACATCTGGCCCACAGGTTGGTTGGTTTTTAAGTACGATGAAGCAGGAGGATGTTGCGAGGAGGTTGATGGAGTTATAAAACATATAGTATATATTTTTACCTTTGAGATTACAGGATGAACATGATTTTGCTATAATCAACACATGACTGATCTTCTTCTCCTCGAACACGCCGACTACGGACACTTACTCCCAGCAGCCCATGGCCTTCTGGAAGAACACACCGATGCCACCAAAGCGCATCTCGTGGCTACAGGAGCCGCAATGGAAGCGCTCGCTAAGAAATTCGGCGGTAACGAGCAAACATGGAAAGTTGCGGGCATGCTGCATGATTTGGATTGGGATGCACTCGATAAAGATTACGAAAAACACTGTGGCGATACACTGGAACATTTACTTAGTACTATCGAAGCTCCCGCAGAGTTACTTGGTGATATTCGTGCACACTACCAACACCAGTATGGTGCGGAGTACCCGCTCGATTCCACGCTACGAAAATGTTTGTACTGCGTTGATGAACTCACAGGTTTTATTATTGCAGTAACCCTTGTACGACCGAGCAAAGCTATCGCGGATGTCGAAGTGAAAAGTGTGAAAAAGAAGCTCAAAGACAAAGGGTTTGCAGCGCAAGTAGACCGCGAGCAGATTCGTGCGTGCGAAGAGTTACTGGATCTTCCTTTGGATGAGCTGATCGACATTACACTGACAGCAATGAAGAGCGTTGCGAGTGATCTTGATCTATAATGCTTCCCTATGGAAGGCATAAATATCGCAGGGTTTCTGACTGCAGAAAGCGGTCTCGGTACTGCAGTGCGTAATACTGTTGCAGCTCTTAATGCTGCAGGTATTCCGTATGCACTCACAGATATTACGTGTACGTCATCGCGCAGAGAAGACATGACGTTTGCAGATGCAATTACCAATACAGCGCCATATGCAACCAGCCTGTTTCATGTACAGCCTGATGTAGCAGCTAAAGCCGCAAAAGAAGTACCGGAGGAATTTTGGAATGCTTCTATGTGCATTGCCTACTGGGTATGGGAATCTTCTGTTGTGCCCTCCAACTTTACACTGTGGGCTAAGCAATTTGATGCAGTGTGGACACCAAGTACCTACTCGCAAAAGATCTTGAGTGATGCAGTCGGCATTCCTGTACACTGTGTGCCACATGCTATTCCATCGGTAGTACATTCTGTTCAGCGCAAAGCGAAAACGTTTCTCTGTATGTTTGATTACTTGAGTGTCTTCGAACGCAAAAATCCTCTGGGCGCTATTGCTGCTTTTCAACAGGCATTTTCAGATAGCGATGCACAATTAATTATCAAATGTATCAATAGTGATCGCTTCGTCCGTGAACATCAGCAGTTACTTGAAGCAGTATGCGATGATGACCGTATTCAGATTATTGATGCGTATATGTCTACAGAAGATATTCATCAATTAATTGGTACGTGTACTGCACTTATTTCACTACACCGCAGTGAAGGATTTGGTCTACACCTTGCTGAAGCAATGGCACTGCATACTCCTGTGATAGCCACAAACTTTGGAGGGAACACTGACTTTATGAATACGCACAACAGTGCACTTGTAGAGTGCACACTACAACCTCTTTCAGCTAATATTGGACCATATCCACGAGGGTCATTATGGGCAGAACCAAATATAGATCATGCAGCAAAGTTATTACAGAGTGTATACAAGGATGACAATAGTATTCGCTCCGAGTTACCAGAAGAATTCTCAGTGTCATCTGTCGGCATGCAGATAGGAAAGCTTATAGAGAAGATTAGTGGGGCGTAGACAGTGCCTCTTTTCTCTCAGCAGTATTTGCAGCAACAATATCTGCGACTGCCTCCAGTGAAGCGATAACGTCGTTCATATTGTATGCGATACCATTTGCCTGTGTCGTCATATCTTGTATGCGATCCATAAGCACATCCCACTTGGGACCAAAGTCATTGATGCGATCTGACACTTTCTGCAAATCGTTTAGGCGATCGATGACGGTATCCAAACGAGGTTCTAGATGTTTAACGGATTCAATAATGTCTATTATAGTGGAGAGTTGATCGAGATGATCGAGTTTTTTGAGTGAGGAGAGTTGATCGAGATGATCGAGTTTTTTGAGTGAGGAGAGTTGATCTTTCGTCTGACCTCCATACTCTGCTATCTTAGCAATATTTGTAGGAATACGTAACACACAACCAATATACGTGATAATGCGATGTACCACTGAATGTCCTTCTTCTGTATTGTTTACTTTAGTTGACATACTATCTAGTATCACACTCTTTTTTGAGGAAGTCAACGATTCCCCACACTGCAAAGCTGCATATTGCTCAGAAAAAAGATTTCGTGCGTATTCGTAGAGCTTCATATCAAAATGCAACAACCCTTCAATCATGGAAATTTCATCATGTGAAAGCTCATCACGCGCATTGTCTCCTCCTGTCACACGTCCAAAGCGTTCACCTTTCCACGGTAGAATATTTTTTCCATCAAATGTTTCCGGTACAAAACCGTACAAGGCATGGAGAATCTCGAGGGATTTTTCAAATTCTTCTGTCAGCAGTACTGCATCGAATGTGCGAAGATGTTGCTTTGCTCTTAGCAAATTATATTCAGATAGTTCAAGATCTCTTGTTCCTGCAATCATTTGTGTGCTGCTATGGCCAAGCATCACAGCATTGCGAAAGAAATTGTCTTCAATGAATTCTTTAAGAGGCAAATGTTTTGCTTGAGCAGCATAGGTATTTGACCCAATCCATGAAGTATGTGGTTGTGCTTGTATGTTTCGATAATAGGAGATAAATCGTGCTACAGGGTCACGGAGCATAGTGATGTACGCATACGGTCCCTCAAGGAGGTTATGGATTCCATAGCCAAAATGATTTGTGAGAACATCGTACTTGCTCCACTTCTTTTGTTCTTGCCTCTTACGACGAAGAGAGAGATCGTGATAAGCATCAAGAAGGAATGCTGGGTTAATATTTGGCTGCCCAGAAAAATCCAAACGCAAACCTATACTTCGTACATTGCGACGAATGATATGACTCAGTGTTGTTCCTCCTGTCTTTTGTAAATGTAAAAAGAGCAAGGTTTTGTCGAGGGTTTTTCCAGATCCGTTTTCGTATTGATGATTATAGGTAGCAAGCGGATCCACCATAAATCTACTATGGAGCTCTGTCAGATTTGAGCAATCAAGATCTGGAGTATCGCCACGTGCACAAAGATCATCCATGATCCTTATTGCTTCTTCCATCTCCTGCTCTTGAGAGTCCTTTGCCCCCCAATACAGAAAGTGGCTGCGAAACGATGGAAGGATTGCATCTTGATACGAAGGCCTTGCATGTTTCCATGCACGCACCGAGCACAGCTCCCGTAATCGCCTTGTATCTGTGTTGTACTGCTGAATCGCTTGAGCAAGAAGATCTGGACTGCAAGGAGGAACAGTCGTCACTGCATCACGGACATCCTGCACCATTACTGTCTTAGAAGCGACGATCGGCCTCCCAGCGGCTATGTACTGACAAATAGAGCCACTGGCCGAGATTCCACCAGGAGGATTGCAATACCACACATTGACATCATACTGAGACAGTTGAGCGACAACGTCCTTAAGGTGCGCGTGTGCGGTATCAAACGTAATCCACTCCTCATCACGAACTGCTTGATGTACCTTTTCCAGATACGCATCATGTTCGTCTGTCATTTGTGCACTGGCATGAATATGTAAATGGACATTATTAATGTGTTTACATGCTTCGATGATGTCGAGTAAACCCCTGTTTGGATTTGCATGACCAAAGCAACCTACGTGCAGCTTCCCATCACTCTGCGAAAGAAGAGTAGTGCGCGTCGGATACCACTCAATGCCATGAGGAACTACTTCTACACACTTCGCACCCATATCTTGTAAAGCAACAGAGGCTTCTTGGCCATGCACAACGATCTTGTCTGCCCTCTTGCACATAAACTTTTGGCAACGGCGAAAATGGAGATATGCACGCAGTCCATACTCTGGATTCCACGTATGCCACACCCAAAGTTGATTGCTACGACGATTGTGTCCTCTACGAACGTAGAGATACCGAAAGAGAAGGTAGCGCAAAAGGTTTGGCTGTGGGATGACTGTGTGCATCGTTATGTAAAACTGTAGTCCTCGCTTTTTGCAGTATCGGTGAATATTCCTGAGTTGAGCAAGAGTCATAATTCCAAACTCGTGCTGCACATGAATATGTGTACAGGGCTTTCCGTCGAGTTCGGAAAGATCCGATATAACCTGCATGCCCTGTGCCTGAGCTAGGAACATTGTATACGTTGCAATGCCGCATCGTGTGTCTTTACTGCTGCAGTACTGTACTATAGATGGATCATCTATTTCTGCCATACGTTATCGACGTACTGCAGTAAAAGTATTCCACTCTTCTTTAGGGTCTGACCATAAAATATCAACATGGTGGGTAGGCTCTAGAAGCCGTGTAATTTCTGTACGCGCGATTTCAAAATGCCACTCTCCACGTATTTCGTTAATCTTCTCTAAAAAATGTAGCGCTGCAAATTCTCTGAATATATTCACCTCACATCCTTCAACATCTATCTTGAGCAGATCAATATGGTCAATGGCATTTTCTTGCAGAAAATCAGAAACAGAAATTCCTTCTGCCCATCTATGTGAGCCATCGCGAATGCGATCTTCTAATGCTGGCCTCAGTTTGCCAAAATCTGTGTGCGTTACTACTTCGACCGATGGATCTCCCAAATGTCCTAGCATTCCTTTTCTCGTGACAGAAATATTAGGGTACTCTTCGACATTCTTATCAAGAGACTGGGCAATCGCCCTAGCAAATGGGCCACAGATATGTTCGTTTCTCATCACCTCCAGACAATAGATGTTTGCCTCTGGCCATGCATGTGCACACATTCTGGTAAATGTTCCAATGTGTGCGCCTATATCCACAATAATCTTGGGTGAAAATCCACTCCTCTTCAGTGCTTGAACACCATAACAATCCTGTTGAATCACTTCGTTTACCACTCCTCTGTAGTGCTGCTCTCTCCGTGACTCCTCTCCAATCCAGATTTCCCCTATAGAAGTTGAATACGTGCTAATCTCTGCAGATTCTTTGTATCTTTGGCCGCGCATAGTTTGAAGAAGTGGCATAAGGGTTCATTACCTTACAGCAGGTTAGACTGTTACGCTACGAATCGATTCTTGGTTTTGCATTTGAATTCCCTTTTTCAATGAGATAAGGATTGCGAATGACCTTGCGTATGGAGATTTTTGCATGTTATGTACGTCGAGTAGCTTTGAACAAATTCCAGTTTTCACTAGGTTTGGTCCATGTTATATCTAGATGATGAGTGGGGGTGAGTAGTCTTTCTAGTTCTGCCCTTGCGATGGAAAAGTGCCATTCTCCACGGATTTCGTTGATGTTTTTCATCCATCCCATTGCCACAAGTTCACGGAAGATATTTATCTCAGATCCTTCTACATCTATCTTGAGAAAATCGATAGAGGTAATGTTTTGCGAATCAATAAAATCGGCAACAGAGGTCGCCTCAGCCCAGCGATGTGTATTAGAGCGTATACTATCTTCGAGTACGAGATGGGGCTTCTCAAAATCATGCCCATAAACGACATCAGCATGTAGGTTTCCATATTGTCCTAAGAGGGCTTTGTGTAACACTGTAACATTTGGCAATCCACTAGTATTTGCATCGAGGCTACGTGCTATCGCACGTGCAAATGGACCACAGAGATGATCATCCTTCATAACTTCCAGTGTGTAGATCTTCGCTTCGGGCCACGTATGAGCTGCATAGCATGTAAAAGAACCTATATGACCACCAATATCTACAATTGTTTTTGGCTCTAGGCCTTTGTCTTTTAGTAATTGAACATCGTAACAATCATTTGTTATCACTTCATGTACTACTCCACAATAGTGCTCCAAACGAATAGGTTCCGCACCGATACATATATCGCCAATGTGTGTGTGACAGGGTTGAATATCATTGGATTCAATATACCGTGGAGCCAGTGTTTTTGATGACTTGAAAAGCATAGAGAATGAGGATAAACACCGTATAACAGATATGAACTAAACGCTAGGCACACTAGCAGTATACGTATCGAATAGTGCACATGCATGATCATAGAGTACTCTATCAAGTGCGATACGTGGTTCAATGGCACGCTGAACATCGAGGGGAATATCGTTGTACACAGATCGGGTTTTTCGATAAGCATTTACATTGCGAGATGCATAGCTGATATCTTCCCATCCAAACATATCTTGAAGAATAGAGAGCGATGTATCAAAATGTTCAGCGAGACCTACAAATGCACACTTCTCCATATTGGCTATTGCTGTAACGAGATGATCGTTTGTTAGCTCACCATAGCGAACCTGGAAACCTTTTGTGCCATTGAACACCCGCACCATATGATTATCTTTTAAAGCGTGGCCAAAAACTTTGGTTGTCAGAAATTCCAATAGACTGTCACCAATCTCTGTCTGTAAATGTGAGTTTTTCCAATATTCATATAAGGACACCACACGGTCTAGGGGCTCTCGAAGCATCGTAATATACACAGATGGCTTACTGAGCATCGTATGGACACCATAGGGTAAATGCCCCATCAGCACATCGTGTTCCTGTAGAAGGTTTTGTCGTATTTTTTGTTGGAATGGCTCCATGGCCTCGAACCTTTCGATCACCCTCCAACCCCCTCTATATATCGATTCATTCATGTGGAAGGGTCTTTCAAACTGACGTTCTACAACCTCGCGTAGTGTTGTGCCACCGCATTTCTGCATGTGCATGTAGATGAGAATCTGTGGATCCATATTATGCATTCTGTAGAATTGTAGAAGGCTTTTGCGCATCTTGTAGGTACTTTCCAGCAACAGTTGCTGGATCACCAATGCAATTGATTTCTCCATTTTTTAGATAAATACATCTATCTGCTAATTGTCTTACATAATCAACAGCATGTGTGACCAAAACAATAGTTGTACCCTCGTTTACACATTCTAGCAGTTTCGTGAAACACTTCTGTTTAAAAGCGATGTCCCCTGCTGCTAACACTTCATCAATGAGAAGGATCTCCGGACGATTGAGATAGATACTTACCGAAAACGATAATCGTGCGTGCATTCCATTTGAGTAGTACTTTACAGGGGTATCGGCAAATGACTCCAACTCTGAAAAAGCAAGAATTTCTTCGAGTCTATCTTCTATTTCCCTCTTCTGTAGCCCCATAATCCCACCAGACAATACTATGTTTTCTCTTCCATTAAGTTCTGGGTGCATACCAAGTCCAGTACCTATAAGAGTCCCGACAGTTCCTTGTATAGTCACCTGCCCAGCTGTCGGTCGCGTCACACCAGCAAGTATGCGGATAAGTGTAGATTTGCCTGCTCCGTTTCTACCGATAACACCGATAATCTCGCCTTTCTGTACATCGAATGATACATCGCGTAACGCCCAAAATTCCCTCGATGGCTGCGGAACATGTCGACCACAACACCGTGAAAGGATGTGTGTTACCTCCTCCTTTATACTACGGCACATAGGGCGGTGATGCTCACCTGTACGATAGCGCTTCGCAATATTTTCTACAGAAATAATAGGAGTACTCATAGGAATAAAATCATAACACACTACATAACATCGATGAATCGTGATTCTAGCTTTTGGAAGAGGGCGACCCCTCCTATCAATGTGAAAAGTACCACCCAAGAACTTACGATAAGCATCGTAAAAGGTATAGGTGTACCAGCAATGGCAGCGCGAGATATTTCTATAGTTGCAGCAACAGGATTCATCATACTGAGCCATTGCCAACGCTCGGACACAAGCGTTATAGGGTACATAACAGGCGTCAAAAACATGAGTATTCTCAGCGCATAGGGAACAATAAACCCAACATCATGATACAGAGCATGTAGTACAGAAAGCCACAGACTTATACCAAAGGCAAACACTGCAAGGTACATCATGAGGGGGATGATCCACACTATGGTAATACTAGGAGGAACATCGAACCACAGTAGAAGAGTACAGAGTACTGCGAAGGAGAATACTGCATCTACTAACTTCGATACAATAGAAGAAAAAGGTATGTAGAGCCTTGGAAAACTCATGCGGTGCAAGAGCTGGCGTGCAGTTACTAAGCTTACGGCTCCACTGTGCACCGCAGCAGTGAAGTACGTCCAAACAAGTATTCCTATGTATACAAAAACTGGATACGGAAGATCTGTAGAAGTTATCCCAACAAAATGATGAAAAACGAGAGTGAAGACTAACATCTCTACAAAAGGCTGAATGACTATCCACGCAATTCCCACGACAGTTTGCTTATATCGCACAACGATATCTTTCCAGATTAGAAATCGTAACATGGATCGATGTTTCCACAGAGACCTGAAGTCTATGCTCCACCAACGTGTGACTGATGTATTTACTGTCGTATGAGACATGGAAATTAGGGAGTAGGATCTTCAAGATACCATACTTCAAATGCATCAATATATTGATGATCTATAATCGAAGAACGCTGTATTTTTTCATATGGTTTTTCATTACGACTACCATCCCGTTTATCTGCATCTATCACTGAAAGTGGGCCTACAGATCTAGTGTCCTTATCCACAAATCTGAGATCATTTGGCCCAAATATCACGACGAATTTGTGTAACGACAAGGCTTGTTCTTCATATTCAGGGTAGTGCACACGGGAACGATACGGCGAAATGGCATTCTGCTCTCCCATGAGAAACATCATAGCGTATGATGTCCAATAATCGCTAAATCCTCCGTGAACATCGTGCTCTTGCATGAATGCATGAATGGCAGCAGCAGTGTGCGACGGTACAAATATATTTCTCGGAAGCACTGACTGACGTATGACTTTACTATTGGGTATGGATAACGACATGACCAAGGCAAGAATGACCGATATACCAAAATACGACCATCTGCGTACGATATTCAGAAGCCCTAGCGCAATGAGCACAGACAAGGATGGCAAAGCCATAAGAGCGTATCGAGCTTGTCCAGGATTCACAGCTGGACGGAAAAATAATGCAATACAGAAGAGGAGTGCTGGTAGTAGAAATATATATACAGCGATCTCTTTTTCTCCTAAGGACATCGTCTGGAAGGGTGCTACACACTCTTTGCGGTTTTCATAAAAAAATACCAACAGCGCTAGGAGGAGAATGCCACATGAGACCCACCAAAGAAAAGCATACCCATAGATCGGCCTAACACCGAGAAGGGTTGGCAAAACAAGAGTAAAAGTACTCCAGAGAGAGTCAAAG
This sequence comes from bacterium, assembly GCA_027592135.1. Classification (GTDB taxonomy): domain Bacteria; phylum Patescibacteriota; class Gracilibacteria; order Peribacterales; family Peribacteraceae; genus UBA2170. The sequence continues at coordinate 35,035 of JAQCIJ010000005.1, forward strand.
CTCGGTAGTAATACTCCGTGCACTTGAGAGAAAGGTCGAGCAGAGGAAGACAAGATGCCAATAAGAAGTGGCAGCGATCCAACCACACACCCTAGTAGTAACACGCCCAATTGCTTGCAGATCAATTGCCATTTTGCCTTCGAGAACAAGAGGAGAGTAACAACCGTTACGAGAAATATAGAGCTTGTAATCATGACCCAAAGGTTCAACCCCAATAAAACTCCAACGATACACAACCGTAGCACATAGTCTTTTTTATTCTGCATTAGTGTACCTGTCACAAGAAGAAGGGACACTGCAGCCAATGGCATAGATATACTGTAATGAACAAAAAAACCCAGATCCATAAAGAAGTAATTTGGCAATGCAAGAATCAGTAAAGAAAGTACAGCCACAGATCTACCCCAGAGTCTTTGTACTAAGAGTGTATGGACAATCAATGTAAGGAAGATACTTAAGAGAAAGGGTGCATAGAGAGCCAAGACGTTACTCTGCCCGAACAGAAATAGGAAAGGTACTGCTGCAAAAGCGTATGCACTAGAAACGTATGAAACAGGAAAAGAAAAGAGTTGAAGTTTGCCGTGCATCATTCGCACTGCGTCTAGACCAAAGATCGCCTTATCGGAATTGAATCCTACAGCTTCTGGATACAAGAAATATACTTGAGCACCACATGCTGCAAGCACCAAGACTACTACAAGTAGTGCAAATAGTTTTCCTTGGAGCCATAAAGGTGTCGGATATCCTTTTCGCATATGTAGGTAATACTGTATAACATTCTAAGTATGCACCATACTTGCAACTCTATGCGAATGAAGACTCAAAACAAATTGCACCCAGTACTAACGTTAGTACTCCCCTGCTACAACGAAGGAGAGCACTTTGCAGGTAGTATGAAAAATATACTCAATACCCTCTCGTTGTTGAATATAGCATGTGAGATCATCCTCATAGATGACTGTAGTACAGACACAACTCCAGATCTCCTCAAGGTATTTCAGAAAGAATCCCATACCATACCTATATACGTTATATATCACACAAAGAATCAAGGACGTGGTGCTACTGTTGAGGAAGGCTTGCAGTTAGCGAAGGGGAGTATAGTAGGTTTTATGGATATAGACTGTGAAGTCAGCCCTACCTATATACCAGAAGCATTGAAGGTATTGCAGGATGACTCTGTAGACTTTGTTCTTGCTCAACGTCTTTACAGCTTACAGTGGTACAACATTCATCGCGCTATAATGACTACTCTCTATCATTTACTCGTACGACTGATCCTTCGTATTCCTTCTTTTGATACTGAGGCAGGATTCAAGTTCTTTCGACGTGATAGCATCCTTCCTATCCTTGCACACACACAAGACCGACACTGGTTCTGGGACACGGAAATCGTCGTGCGTGTGTATGATGCAGGACTGAAGATCTACAATATGCCTGTAAGATTTAAGCGAAACCCTAACAAAACGAGCACCGTTCGATTCATGCGAGATTCTTGGCGCTCTCTGAAGGCACTACTACACTTCCATCGCTACCGTGAAATATGATCGTACGTATTTGGTGTACCTGCCATACATACAAGGCACACATCATTACCGTATCGCCGTTGCAACAATGAGGCAACTAGAACCAAAAGATATACGGCTACCTGCGCAAATCTTGCGCCGCTCATTTTGCAGCATTTTTTTTAACATGATATTTTTTGAGAGATAGTCTTCTTGTTTTGCTTTAGGTTTCCATCCAAATACCGATGGAATTGTACGTAGACTCATGATAGGCAATGGTAACATCGAAAAGAAGTAGGTTGCGTAGTCTATGGAAAACCCCGCTCGTTCCAGTACATCTTGTAATGATAACAATGTATAGCGTCGCTTGTGTCCTGCACGAAGATCTTCATACGACCAAAGCCAACGCATGGCTGGTACTGTAATATACAGTTTGCCATTTGGCTTGAGCCCTCTGTGTAGACACGTAAGGAATTCCTCATCATTGTCTATATGTTCAAGTACATCCAGTAAGCACACGGACCCCATGGAAGACTGTTGAATATCTGCGTCTTCAAAACGTGATTGTATGATGCTACGCACACCACGTTCTCTTGCATATTTACCCCCCTGTATATCTGGCTCTACGAGAACACTTTCTACACCTGCACGCTGTGCAGTAAAAGCAAAATACCCATTGCCACCACCAATATCATACATAGGCTCGGAAGGCGGATACTGTTGGAATAGATCTAAAAGTACATTTGCACGATGCTGAAACCAATAGGAGTCGTCTTCTACTGATCGAAAAAATACAGTGCCGTCCACAGGGTAGGAAACTGATGTATTATGCTTTTTCATAGTGAGCAATAGCAGCATCTACATTATGTGCTGTCTTAACAGTTTGGAAGAAGCTTTGTATAGCATCCACAACTCTTTCTAGATCTTCTTCCATTAATCCTGCATGGCAGGGAAGACGTAAAAGTTTCACATATGTACCTTCTGTAACGGGAAGATCCCCTTGCTTACTACCTAGCATCTTGCCCACTTCCGATTCATGCAATGGCATAAAATGAAATGCAGACGCAATGCCTTGCTCATCTAGGTATTTCGATAAAGCATCTCGCTCCTCATGCGATGAAAGTATGATGTAGAAGATGTATCCATTGTGGTCACAGCCAAGGGGGACAGATGGGAGACTAAAGCCGTGTTCTTGTGCTAGAGCTTCTAGATGATGCAAGTAATATGACCAGATCTGTCGGTGAGCATCTACCCTCTTTTGTATTCCCTGTAATTGTGCAAAAAGTACTGCGGCACTCATTGCTGATGGAGCAAAAGACGATCCAATATCTTTCCACTCATAATAGGAACATTCCCCACGGCGAAATGCTGCACGATTGGTTCCTTTTTCTAGAAGTATCTCCGCTCTTTCTATCAAATGTGGTTCATTGATGAAGATCGCACCTCCTTCTCCACAACTAATGAGTTTCGTTGCGTGAAAACTTAGGCATCCTAACGTACCCATCGTTCCAAGTGCCTTTCCATGATACTGAGAATGACATGCATGTGCTGCATCTTCAATGATTTGAAGATCATGCGCTTTGGCTATTTCTAAAATACGGTTCATCTCACAAGAAACACCAGCATAGTGCATTGGCACTATGGCTCGAGTTTGAGCCGTGCAAAGTGAAGCCACATGCTTTGTATCTAGGTTCATGGTATCGGCTCGTATATCTGCAAAAACAGGCTTTGCACCGCAACGCATAAATGCATTTGCGGTTGAAGGATGTGTGAATGACGGCATGATGACCTCGTCCCCTTCTTCTAGCCCACAAAGAAGGGCTGCTAGCTCCAATGCTCCGGTGCACGAGTGTGTTAGCAAAACCTTAGAAACACCGTAGCTTTCCTCAAACCATTTTTCGCATATGTGTACCATTGCTGAATCCCCACCCCAGTCTCCACTCTTGAGTACCTGTGATACCAATGCTTCTTCTGCACCGAAAGTACAAGGCTCGTGGAGTTGAATTGGTTTCATGCCTTCAGCATATCTCTTTCGTATAGTATATATCAATTTCTTTCTCTGAGATGATGGGTGCCAACTTTACACGCTCTTCTTTACTGCTTTTACGATCCACATTGTTGTCCACACAGACTGTATCTCTTCGCATTGAAAATTTTCTGACTCCAGCAAACTCTCAAGAGAACTTCGTGTATAGATGTTGCGAATAGGTGGCAGATGAAATACATATTTTTTTATAGCATTTCCAAATCGTGTTCGTAAGCATGAAAATACGGATGGGTTTTTAGGAATGGTACATATGATGTGACCTTCATCTTTTAGAACCCTCCAGCACTCTGAAAGAACCTTCCTTGGTTCATCTACATAGTCCAGAAGTCCCATACTTATAACCCAATCAAATTCTTGATCTTGAAATGGTACGCGCATTGCATCTCCAACATGCACGTCCCATTTACTCTCATCAATAGAGCGCAATTCGTCTTTTGCAAGGGCAATCATTTTTTCTGAATAGTCGATGCCCGTTACATGATTGCACTGAGGAATACATAATTTCATATGTACCCCAGAGCCACATCCAACATCAAGAAGCTTGTCGCATTTTTGAAGAGAGCACATATCCTGTAGTATCTTTGTGCGTTTGTGTAAAAATTGAAACACAATGAATTTAGGTGAAAGATATGCATGTCTAGCATACAAGCCTGCAAAATCATCTGCCCTTCTTTTCCAGTAATCTTTCATATTTTTACTGTCTACTATCTTCATAGAGTGCATTGTACACGATGGTTCATATCTCAAAAATATCTCATTCAGAGAACTAGATTTCAATCACCTCATCTCTCTCTGGCATCAGAACTTCGATGTCTTTATTTGCAGCTATAACGCGTTCTTTGAGTGGAAGCATTTGCTCTTCTTCTCCGTGTACAAGAATCAGTTTTTTTACACCCTCTGTATCCTTGATAAAGCTATCGAGATCGACCATATCTGCATGACCTGAATATGCATTGATGTATACCGTCTCTGCTTTTTTCTGATACATCTTGTCGAAGATTTTTACCTCAGTCACCTCAGGGTCGATAATACTGCGACCCAATGTATTCTTCGCCATGTATCCCACGGCAAGAATGGTGTTTCGCTCATCTTCTATTTCATTTTTTAAGTGATGTCGCACGCGTCCCGCTTCGCACATTCCGCTTCCAGCCATAATAATCATCGGGCCAGGAGTTCCATTTATCTCCTTACTTTCTTCGACGCTATCTGTGTATTTTACGAGTGAGAAATGGAATGGGTTGTGTGCTTTTGCGAGGAAGTTTTCGTACATGGCTTTGTCGTAACATTCAGGGTGCTTCATAAACACTTCGGTGACTTTTGTGGCCAGTGGTGAATCGATAACAATTGGAATAGCCGGAATATCTTTGGCATCCCATAACACATGGAGGTCGTACACAATTTCTTGTGTGCGCTCTAAAGAGAACGCAGGGATGATTACTTTTCCTCCGCGCTTCGCTGTGCGAATAATGACATCTTTGAGATCTTTTTTTGCACTCTCGATACCACCGTGTTCACGGTTTCCGTACGTACTTTCACAGATCAGCACTTCTACCGGAGGCATTTTTGCCGGGTCACGGATAATCGGCAACATGCTTCGTCCGAGGTCTCCACTAAATCCTATATTTCTCGTGACGCCATTTTCTACAATTTCCAATACCACCATTGCAGCACCAATAATGTGTCCTGCATCGAGAAACTTTGCCTTTACCCCTTCGCATACGTCGAACCATTCGTTGTAGTTTTCTCCTTCGAAGTTCTCGAGACAGTTTTCAACATCTTCGATGGTATAGAGTGGTCCATCACACTGCATCATAGATTTTGCAAGATACTTACAAAAATACTCCTCGTCTTTTGTGTTGATGAATGCACTATCTGCAAGCATCACAGCAGCGAGATCTTTTGTAGCGTATGTACAGTGAATCGGAGCTTTAAATCCTTTTTTACTGAGGAGTGGGACACGTCCAACGTGATCTGCGTGTGCGTGGGATAAGATCATCGCATCGATCGTACTTGGATCGAAAGGAAACTCTGCATTCTTTACCGCAGACTCCTGTCTGTGACCTTGGAATAGACCGCAGTCCAAAAGGATCTTTTTACCGTTTACCTGAATTTCGTGGCAGCTCCCTGTTACCTCTCGGGCTGCTCCATGGGGGATTATTTTCATAAGGTCAGTATATAATAGAAGGTGCAGAGGGTACAGAAGGTGCAGATGTTATATCTTGATACCTAAAAACAGGAATATTATCACTGCATTAAGCCAATAATCGTCTATACTCTGACTGAGATGATCAAAAAGACCATTGCCCCTTTTATGACTTTAACTACAGCTATCCTTAGTACTGTAGTTGCTCTAAGTATACCCACTCCTCAAGTACATGCCAGTGCCCATAGCCTAGAAGAACATGTGGCTGCACGTCGTGCTAGTAGAAGTGTGGCACCTGTCTCGAATCGTATTATCCTTCAGAAAAGTACTTCCCGAACAACAACACAAGACCGAAGAAGTCAGCGACTCAACCAGAGGCGTTTGCGCACAGTTTCGGTACCGAAAGCTCCTGTACGCACAACATCCCTCTCGAGTTTGCAGCGCAGGGAATCGCGTCGATCGAAGCGACTCGCCGGAAAGCCAGTCCCAGTAAAACAGCACGTAACTGATGGTGTAAATATGGAAAGAGCAAAACAAGGAATTGCCCCTCTTCGGTACCACACAGATCTAGAAACTGCAGCTCAAGCACACGCACAGGATATGAGTATTAAAGAATATTTCTCTCATGAGAATCTAGAGGGAGAGCGCAGTGGAGATCGTATTAAGAAGACAGGGTACGGCGTAATAAATGCTCAAGAGTGTCGCTGCAGTTACAAAGTATTCCTTGCGGAAAACATCGCCAAAGGGCAAAGTAGTGTAGTGCAAGTTATCAAGGAATGGATGGAGTCATCTAGTCACCGAGAGGCAATGCTTTCTAAAGACTACCAAGAAATTGGTGTCGGTATTGTTGATGATATTTGGGTCTTGAACTTTGGGAGTGTGGATATTACACCAGGGCGATAGCAATGAAGCAAATCTGAAATGTTGAATAGATACTTCGTACATTGTCTGGAACCATGATTTTCATGATGAAAGGATGTCCAGGATTGTAAAGAATCATGAAAATCCAATAATCCTTCGAATCATGGTTCCAGACAGGGGGTGAGGAAAAATTTCACCCCTCCAAATCAACAGACTTCAGTAGATCACTTTTTTCAGCATCTGTCAGCAATCGAAACTCGTTATCTTTCAACAGAGGACTGAGTGTCATAATGCGTGTACGCTCTAGAAATCGCAGAGGTGCTCCGATCTTCTGACACATGCGACGAATCTGCCTGTTTTTCCCTTGAGTTAGGGCTATAGTAAATTTCTTATCGGTAATTTTTTTGATGACTGCAGGCTTTGTTTTCTCTCCGTCAATCATCACACCATTTTGTAATTTTTCGAGCTGACGGTCTGTTATAGGATCTGTAGTTTCTACTGCGTATTCTTTTTCGTGATCAAACGATGGGTGTGTTAATCGATAGGCAAGTACGCCATCATTGGTAAATAAGAGCAGTCCTGATGTTTCTTTATCGAGCCTGCCGACTGGATAGATTTTTCCTTGGAGATTTTTTGGTAGAAGATCGCGAACCGTGCGATCTGGATGGTCTGGATTATCGACATTACTGGTGATAATTCCTACAGGTTTATTCATGAGGTAATAGAGCATTTCTGCGCGGTCTTCGAGAACCTGTCCATCCACTTCTATATTGTCGACTTCTGGATCTGCTTTTTGGCCAATCGTTGCCACTTCACCATTAACCTTCACAAGTCCTGCTTCGATGTACTCCTCAGCTTTACGCCGAGAACAGATACCTTGGGCCGAGAGTATTTTTTGCAATCGTTCTTCCATAGGTTCCAGAGTATAGAGATGGATCACTTCTGAGAAGCATTTTGTGCAGAGAGGCCGAGTGGTAAACCGTACGCGTGGCATAGCGCATCAGTACACAGGGGGTAGGGCTCTCTGGATATAGCGTAGTGTATCGAATACATTTTTTATACAAAAAAAGCGGCTATTTCTAGCCGCCTTCGTAGTTCTATAGGTGATTAAATCTCCCTCGCATCTACGACTTCAAGTTTGAGTTTTTCGTAAATAATCTTTGCAGTTTCTGCGCGGTTGATTGCATCGTCCGGTCGGAATGTTCCGGTCTCCACTCCTGTTGCTGATGTGTCTCCACTTACGATTCCATAGAGATTTGCGTAGGCAATATCCGCTTCGAATCGGTGCCCCTGTGTATCGACAAAACTTGAATAGAGAGGAAGTACTTCGTCACCAAATATATCATGGAGCATTGTCAAAACTTCTACACGCGTTGCAGAACGGTTAAGATCAGCAGGAAGTCTCGGATCCAATAGGCGTACACCAAGATTTTCTGCACAAGCAACGTAGGATCTAGACCAGTGATCTGTAGCCTGAGGATGCAGAGGAGTGTTTGTACAGTCTCCTTCATTTACCTGAGCTGCCTCCATAGACATCTTGAGCACCTCAGCAATCGTTACCTGGGTTCCTGGACGATACTCACCTGTTGGACGACCCTGGTCGTCTTTATAACCAGAAACAATTCCCCACTCAGAAAGTGATGCTACGTATGGGTTATACCAATCTGCATCGGCAACATCGCGAAAGACAGGACCAGTGATATCTTCGAGTTGCTCGATTACATCAGAAAAGTCTGCAGCATTTGTGGTCTCCCATACTTGAAGCTCTTCTTGAAGTGCTACAATTTCATCGAAGAATTGTGCACCGGCAGTAGTAACTACTAAGGTGCTAAGTCCGAGGATAGTTCCGAGTCGTCTTGAAAGTTTCATAATTGTTTTTGTGAATGTTCTCCTTACTATAGCAAATATTACGATTTTTCTCAATAAGCCTCTTCTGAAGAATTGTTGTCTACTAGATCTTTTTTTGACGTAAAGTCTTCAATGTCCTTTTCTGAAGCCAAAGGCAGTGTGTAGGTGAATGTCGTTCCCTTTCCAACTTTTGAGGAAACTGTGACATCTCCACCCTGCATCTGCATAAAGTTTTTGGCTATAAATAGACCTAAACCAGCACTACTCTCTGCTCCTGTATTCCTCTTTTTCACTCCAGTTCTCGAGAAGAGTTTTTCGATCATCTCTGGAGGCATGCCGTCTCCGGTATCCGACACTTTGATGACACCCATACCATCTTTTTTAGAGAGTTCTACTGTAATGCCACCCTTCTTGGTGTATTTAATGGCATTCGAAATAGCATTGGTAATGGATTCTGCTGTTTTCTCTACGTCTGTCATGATAAAAATTCCTTCTCCTCCTTCTACCTTCAGAGAGAGACCTGCACGCTTAGCAGCTTCTGTATAATCTCTAATGGCACGTTGTGCAACTTCTACAAGTGGAAGAGGATTCATTTTTACCTCAACAACTCCGCGGTCAAGACGAGAGACATTTAAAATCTCCATCACAAGATGATAGTTACTGATATTCACCCCATGCAGATCTTCGACAATTCCCCTAAGATCAGGGCTTATCTCCCCATAATCTCCATCGAGGATCATTTCAAGATTCCATCGCATAGCCGTAATTGGTGCCTTAAGTTGATGGCTAACAATAGAGGTAAAGTCCTTGAGCGCTTGATTTTTGTATCCTAACTCTTGGTTTAGACGGACTATGCGTCCACCCATACGTGCAAGAGCAATAACCATCATTAAGGTAAAGAGTGTCATAACACCTCCTGCAATACCGAGGTTTTTCCTTACTTCATTGAGCAGAGCAAACGCTTCTACTTTTGGCTGCTGAGCAACGACCACCCACATATTTTCCCCTACAGATATAGGAAGAAATGTAGCAACCATCTCTTCTTTCATAGATGGATCGATATATTCACTCGTATGCAATATACCGTCGTGTGCTTTATCGATAGCCTCTATGCCCATGTAGTCTTTTACCAGAATTTGCCCTACATCGATCGTTGGATGCGCAATAAGCGACCCGTGCTGATCGAGGAGAAGCATGTGACCACGAATACCGAGGCGTACATTTCTGAGCCATTTTGAGAGGTGTGCTACGCGGTACTCGAATACGAGTACTCCAAGAAACTCTTCTTTGGTCTGAATGGGTACTGCAATCGCTACAACAGGGTCATTTGGAAACTGTGGACGAATATAGAGACCCGAAATATAGGGCCGCTTTTCTTTTTTTGCCATGCGAAACCAACTCAAATCAGACAAATCTGCTCCGTATGCATCGAGTGCAGTGGGAAATTCACTCCAAAGTACTCCCTCTTCATTAACAACAAACGCTCTGTGCACCTGAGGATTGCTCACCATTAGTGCCTTAAGACGAGTTCGTAGAGCTACTTCATCATGCACCTGAACAGCAGCGATCGTCCCCGGGATAGAGGCGATAGCATGTGCCAGTCGCACGTTTTGCTTAATGTCTTGCACGATAAGCTAAGCAAGGTTTCCCGATGCAGAGATATTCTCTTCCTCTATGCGCGTTTGAACCGAATTCGAAGATACCTGAAAAGAATAGACACTAAGAAGCGCAATAGGCATAAATGCAGCCAAAAATGGCACACTCCATTTAAGCCTGTTTGCGCGCACTTCTTTTTGTAGCATGCCTTCGCGTACCTCGCCGTCTTGTGACTTCGGTAATTCGACCATAGATATGTGTTTTTCCAATAATTATACCATATTCTACAAATTCCTGACAGTGTTCTGACTTTGACATTTAACGAGGTTTACGTTGCTGTGTATTGTTGGAAATCGAGTAAGACGCTATAATGATATGAACATTCCTAAAAATACATATGAACATTCCAAACACTTCACGCATGATGGCACTTGCCATTACATTTGCACTTACCTCTTCTGTACTTGCGACTCACGTCGTAACAGCACAGCTTTCTCCAGTAAAGCTACACCGATCTGAAGGAAAAACAATCACCATTGACGAGTCAGATGATGATGACGGTACATCAAGCTACTGTGGTGACTACACTGTCGATGAAGGAGAAGAATGTGATGATGGTGATGATAAAAATGGAAAGCCTTGGAGTGAATGCGGTGAGGACTGTCGCTACAAAACACGAGAAGTCTGTGGTGATGGAACATCATCTGGCGAGGAAGAATGTGATGATGGAAACGGAGATAATAGCGATGGATGTACTAATAACTGCAAAAAAGCAAAGTGTGGAGATGGATATATTCAACCGAGTCACGATGAGAAATGTGATGCAGGATGGAGGAACGGAAAGGCTTCGAGTCATTGTACTAATAAATGTACTATTCGCCCTGTTTGTGGAAATGGAACTGTAGAAGAAAATGAGGAATGTCGTAAAAAGCCCGTCTGTGGGAACGGTATCGTAGAAGGAGCAGAAGAGTGTGATGATGGAGCAAGCTTTGCCAGTGGTTGTAACGATGAATGTCGCTATGCGACTGAAGAAGAGCTTTGTGGAAACGGTAGCCTCAATAATAATGAAGAATGTGACAAAGGAGATAACAACGGTACTGCGGATGCAGAGTGTTCTAAAACCTGTAAAAATGTTGAGCGTCCAAACCCTACTCTTCCGCCTACTGATGATGATGATGACAATGGCACTGTTACTCCTCCTACCGATGGAGGAAATACATCAGCACCTAGTACAGATGATGACGATGGAGTAGCTCCACAAGTACGTCCTGCTGCACCAGTAAACACTGACGAACTCGAAAAAAATCGTATAGATGAGCTACGAAGAAAACGTCAAGAAATCGAGGCTCGTGTAAAAGCACAAAAGCAACTTGATCGTGAAAAAGCAAAAGAAGCAAAAGAAGCCAATACTGAGCATGAAGAAGAAGTAACGACAGAAGCTCCAGAAAGTGAACTTCTCTGTTACGATACTGCAGGAGTACTGACAGATGATCGACAATTGTGTGATGCAGACCAGGGCCAATTCCTTAATACAGAATCTGTCGATGATGAAACTGCACAAGTAGCACTCCTCAAAAAGTTTAAAGGAGACAACGTAGCAGAAAGCCACAGAGCTGATCTGATTCAAACCATGCAAGGAGCACGTAAGCGCTTGAATGCACTTCTTGAGAGCGATAATCACAAAGACGATGTAACAAAGTATCTTGGTGAATCTATTGCATGGCTCGACCGTGGTATCACCTACTTCTCTGAAGGACCAAAGAGCAGCGAAGAAGTGCAGCAGATGGTTCTGCCTGTAAAGCAACTTCTCGTACAAGCAAAAGCGCTTATACAGCAAGAAAAAGCCCTACCGACAGAACGAGTAGAGATTGACCCTATTGTCATTAAGACTGAGCGGTTGCTTCTGAAGTTCAGGGAGTCGTTTGTCGCACTGGCTCGCGGTGGAGTAGAACTGGATCAAGATGCACTTACTGCGTACGTTGATGCAGCTGGACAGTTTGTAGAGATCCGTAGCGCATGTGCAGCCAATGCCATGGAATGCGGTCGCCTTCATAGTGTTCTAGAACTTTTAAAAACTGTACAGGGTCCAATTCAAGAAGCATTTGGTGAGAACCCAGAGATTTATGAGGCCGTACAAGCCAAGTTTGAAAACTAGTTTGTAGTTTGTAGTTTGTAGAAAAAGCGACCGAGTGGTCGCTTTTTTAGATAGTAATATATTGATACTTACGCCACTGCCTCTGGTTCACTATCTGAATCTGGGAACACTTCTTCTGCTCGATCAATTATTGCAGTTAATCTTGTTTGAAAATCAGGAGTCCGATCATCAAAAGCCCCCTCCATCAGAATTTCTGAAACTTCAAGTGCTGATGCTTTTTGGGCATCAGTAAGAGCATCTCTATCCATAGCTTCTAATCTTTCTGTAAATACATTTAGACGTTGCATTTCAGGTAGCTGTGCTAGGTCTATTAGTTTATCACAACGACCTCATCCCCCAACCCTTCTCCACTGCGGTGGAGAAGGGAGCTCTGCTTAAGAAGAAAACAAGA
>JAQCIJ010000034.1 GCA_027592135.1 bacterium
TGTTCCTTTGCATACGGAGAGGAAATAAAAACTGTCTTAACACTTACATCGAAGAATGGCGCTGCCATGTACCCGAGCCTCGCAGGGCGAATGGTTCATGGCTGGGGCGGAGGGATTCGAACCCCCGAATGGTGGAACCAAAATCCACTGCCTTACCACTTGGCGACGCCCCATAACCACACGGAGTATAGCAAATCTCTTTGATGCTGCTATAGAAAAGCTTTACCAAAAGCTCTGGAAGAATATTTTCTATACTGTACACTTACAGCCATGGATAAAGAAGCAAAGACATTTTTGTTCGACCTACTCTCGACGCCAAGCCCAACAGGGTTTGAGATGGCAGGGCAACGCGTATGGGCGAAGTATCTCAAAAAATACTCCAATTCTGTCGATAACGATGCGTACGGAAACACCTGGGCAACACTAAAAGGAACAGATAAGGAGAAGAGCGTTATGCTTGAGGTGCATGCAGATGAAATTGGCTACATCGTAAAATATATTTCTCCTGATGGCTTCCTTTCTGTCGATCGCATTGGTGGAAGCGATATTGCTACGGCACGCGGTCGATGGATCACATTATTTGGTGATAAAGGTGAAGTACCAGGAATTATTGGCAATACTGCAATTCATATTCGTGATCGCAAAGGTGGAGAAGAGAAAACTCCAGAGATGCACGAGCTGTATGTCGACATCGGAGCAACGAGCGATAAAGAAGTGGAGAAGATGGGAATTCGTGTAGGACACCCAGCGGTCTACAGCGATACACTTCGTGAGCTCGGAAAAGAATGTATTGCAGGGCGTGCTCTCGATAACCGCATTGGTGGATACATTGTGTCGCAAGTCATGAGAAATCTTTCGAAAAGCAAAAAGCCTGTCTGGACGGTGCACGCAGTAAACGCTGTGCAAGAAGAGATCGGAGGGTACGGTGCAAAAATGATTACCCACAGACTTCTTCCAGAGATTGCTGTAGTTTTTGATGTAACGCACTCCACAGATACACCAGGAATTCGTAAAGAGCAACACAGCAAACTCGAGATGCGTAAAGGACCGACCGTGACGCACGGTGCGTGTAATCATCCGTTGGTTGTCAATCGATTGATTGATACCGCAAAGAAAAAGAAGATCGCTATTCAACACGAAGCTGCCGGGAGGTATAGCGGAACCGATACCGACCAGATCTACCACGTACAAGAGGGGATCCCGTCTGCCCTTGTCTCTATCCCACTTCGCTACATGCATTCAGTAGTCGAGATGGCAAATATTCAGGATATCGACCACGCAGTGACGTTACTTACAGGATTTGTAGAGTCGCTTACCGCGAAAGATGACTTTGGGGTGAAGTTATAAAAAAAACGCCTCTATCGCTTGCTGATACTGCAATCCTTCCGTAGAATCCTTGCGATTTGCCCATCTGGGCTTTATAAAGACTTATGTTTGTTATCGCAGATATCGCTGGCTTTCAGGAGAAACTCGAAGAGGGTCTAAAGCTCTTTGTGCCTACGTTAAAAGGAGAAGAGGGGAAGATTATCACGTTCGACAAAGTCTACTTGGTTGCCAATAGCGATAGCGATGTCAAAGTTGGAACCCCAACAGTGGCAGGTGCTTCTGTTGAGTCAAAGATTTTAAACCACGGAAAAGGAGACAAGATTCGTGTGTTTAAGATGAAGCGTCGCAAGCGTTACCGCAGAACATACGGTCACCGTCAAGGATACACAGAAATCGAGATTATGAAGATTACGGTGGGCGGAGGTGCTGCTAAAAATGCTCCAGCGAAGGCAGCAGAGGAGAAATAGAGAAATCAGCTTGTGCTATAGGTCACAGTTTTTTGGTGTGTCAATTGTATGCATACCCAATAGCGTAGACAATGATCTGGTAATTCTTCCTTTCCCCCTTATACATATGTCATGTTGCTCTATGAATGATCCAAAGACTGCGGCGAAGCTTGCTTTACGTCTCGGATTTGGACTCTCTCTTCTTCTTGTGGGTGTAGCCCATTATATGAACCTCGAAATGTTCATGGCGATGACATCTGATGGTCTTGGACCATTGACGTCCCTTGGGCAAATCTGGGCGTACGTTCTTCCTGCTCTACAGATTGTAGGCGGCGCTTTATTCGCTGTTGGAATGTATTACGAGATTGCTGCATGGAGTGCAGGAGTTGCCTTGGGTTCTATCCCTGTTGGGATGCTTTTAAAGCCTGTTCTCTCTGGAGTTTCCCTTCCTGATGTTATGCCTGCTGCGATTAACGCATTCATTTGGCTTATCATCTACGCTCTTGTTGTAAAGATGTGTACGTGTTGTGGTAGTAGCTGTGGAACAGAAGGCAATTAATAAATATTGAAATTTAGAAATGCTGAAAAAAAATCCGATGAGATATTTTCCTCGGATTCTTTGGTTTCCCTGGTTTCTTAGGATTCCCTATTTAATAACTTTATCAATCAACCCGTACTTCACAGCTGCCTCTGCAGACATAAAGTTATCGCGCTCTGTGTCTAGTACAACTTTTTCAAAAGGCTGACCAGAGTGCTCTGCAATCATTTCGTTGAGTATTCTTTTTGTATTAATAATATGGTCCGCATGGATAGCAATATCGGTTGCTTGCCCTTGTGTTCCACCAAGTGGTTGGTGAATCATAATCTCGGAGTGTGGGAGAGCGTATCGTTTTCCCTTAGCACCACCGAGAAGAATAAGTGCTCCACCAGATGCAGCCATACCCAGACAGACTGTCGAGACGTCAGGCTTAATAAGTTGCATGGTGTCGTACATTGCCAACGTAGAAGTTACTTGCCCACCAGGGGAGTTAACGTACAGGGTAATGTCTTTTTCTTTGTTCTCTTTTTCGAGGAACAGAAGCTGCGCAATAATAGAGTTTGCGATGGTGTCTTCTATACCTTGGCCTAAGAAAATAATACGCTCTTCAAGAAGCCTTGAGTAAATGTCGTATGTACGTTCACCGAATTGTGTCTTTTCGATAACACTTGGAATAAGCGTGTTACTTGGAGTGATGTGACCAGCGGTAATTCCTTTGTAGATGGATTGTATTTGTTCGTACATAAAGTTTGATTGAAAATTGAAAATGGAAAATGATGATGTGTTTTTCATGAATAGTATACAGTGTTTCTGAGACTCATGGCACTAGGAGGAATAGTGTTTCTGTTGTCCAATAATCATGATAATCACGGTTTACATTTGGGTATTTCTCTAACGTAAGCCATAATATTTGAAATGATACCTGACAAGAATTCTTGGCAACCGCTGATAAAAGATCACATAAAACAATCTGTGAAACCGCTGATTGTGATTCTTGGGCCAACGGCGTCTGGGAAAACCTGTTTTTCTGTAGAAATAGCGAAGTTTATCGATGCAGAGATTATCAATGCTGATAGCCGACAGCTATTTACGGGGATGAATATCGGTACGGCAAAGATAACACAAGAAGAGATGCAGGGTGTCGAGCATCATCTGATCGATGTATTTGATCCTTCGGAGAGAGCAACATCTGCGTGGTACAAGCAAGAAGCAGAGAAGATTATCGATTCATTGCATGAAGACAGTAAAATTCCGATTCTTGTAGGCGGATCAATGTTATATATTGCGAGTATCACTGATGGATTAAGTTTTGATGAAGAGGTTCGTTCACAATTGCGTAATCCAGAGGCAGAGTGCCAATATGATCTTTTGATACTTGGCTTAGGAAATATCAGAAGTGAAACTGTTGTTAAAATTAACAACAGAACAGAAGGATTATTTGCAGCAGGATGGATCGACGAAGTACAGCGTCTTGTCGAAAAGGGCTACACCAAAGAAGACCCCGGTATGAAAGCCTGTGGGTATCGAGAGATTATGGATTATCTTGAGAGTGGATCGGAGCTTGAGGAGCTAAAAGAATCGATAGCTGCAAAGACACGACAATATGCCAGAAGACAAATGACATGGTGGCGTAACGATACACGTATTCATTGGCTTTAGGTGAGCAGCTCGTATATTGGAGGATTTGCAAAAATCATGTTTGGCTCATGATCTTTACGAACAGTCTTATTCAAATCGGCAAGTTGCTCGAGTGAGTTTGCAAGCACTTTTATACGCTCATTTTCTGGGGATAGTTCTTTTTTATTCAGGATACCTAATTTTTCCTTAAGACTTGCGAGATTAGTAATGTGTTCGCTTGGTCCGTTATCATTGGGTTGTTCGATTTTTCCCATACAGTATGTGGTTAAAATTTGAATACGTCGTAGTAGTCTTCTATTTGTTGTTTGCTCTGCCACAACTGTTCGACCATTGTTTGGAGCTGAGGTGACTCTGCAGGAGTTTCTGCAGATGCGAGAAAGTTTGCAATGAGTTGCAATTGCCGAGCAACATTATCAAGGATCATATCAGTTTTGTCTGTCCACATTTCGTCGAGTGTTTCGTAGACCTTCATATTCAGAAGTGATTTTGGCTGATACGGATCGAGCTCACCGGCCTCGAGCATCTTCGTCAGTGTTTTTAAAAAGTCGCGGTGTTCCGTTCCAATACTTCCAGACACAGGAGTGCCTGCCTTTTTTTGATCTTCGTGAGTGAGATCTTTTGCATCCGCCACTGCTTTATAGAAATCCGTCATGTTTTGTCTAATTATAGCAAAAATTCGCACTATAAAAAAGCCCCACCATTAATGCAAGTGAGGCTTTCTGTATCAGAAGAGATCTAGAGACCAAGATCGCCACTTTCTGGAGTTGCTGCTTCTGCAGCTCCTGGTGCATTTGTGCTAAAATCTCCACCACAAGTACAAGGGTCTGTGTTACAACTTGGACAGTTATCCATAAAAGAGATGGGAAGGGGATTTAAGTGGATCTATTTTAGCTAATAGTGACTCATTCATAAATTGCACAAAATACAAAAATGTAGTATAATATTAAGTAAATATACATATGAATTCTCCAGTTGCAACGTTTAAGGCTTTTGCACATCAGCATGATGACTTGCCCGCATTCCATGCAGCATTTCTTGTTCTGGCGTTCTTAACTGCTGGTCTCTTTAACTTAGGAGCATTTGGACTTCTGGTACTCGCGCATATGTCTTTGGATATAGTGAAGTATCGTGAGCGTCATCAGTTTTCGTGGAAGGGAACTTTTGAAGGAGTCGTACGCGAAAGCTTGGTAGACGTCACACTACTTTTAGTTGGTTTGGTGTTCTCGGTTTATCTGCATCATGGTGTAGGAGTTGCTTCTGTGGCAGGGCTTATGCGAGCTGAGCTGAGTGTACTGCGAATGCTCGCGTTGCTTGTGCCAAAACTTAAAGTGCTGCATCACTTCTTAAAAATTGTGGCGCATTTGCATCACTACCTCGAGCAGGTTCATCCAAGGCATAGAGCTGAGTGGTCTGGAATGGACTTCTTGTGTTTCTATTTCATTGGCTTGTGTGCATTCTTGCTTCTGTTTGCAGCTCCTCTGATGCATGTTGAGTGGAGTTTGATTGGAGAGATCTTGGCTGATGAGCTAATTCCTTGGAGAATCTAAGAAGAGGATAAAAGAGACTACAAAAATCCTAGATATTTTTCAATTTCTTTTGCTTCTGCGTGCCATATTTCTTGTTGCTCGGAAATTTCTCCGTTGCAGTATCGCTCTGCAAAGTCTGTAAATCGCTCTTCTAGCGTACAGCGTGTATCAAAGATAACACGCTTATCTGCATAGTAGAGAAGCTTCTGTTCTACGGTGCTATGTATGCCAGGGCTTTTTTTGCATCCGTGCTCTTCGATAATTCTGCCAAGCTCTGGAAAACCTTGCCCCTCTAAAAACCTCTGACAGGCTTTTTCGTGTCCTTCTTCTCCTAATGTGTCATTCCACGTTTTCCAAAGCGCTTGGTGCTGCTTAGTGGTATCTGGATAGTGATGAGGAGAAGATTTACCAAAGTCCACAAATCGAAGCAGATCATGAGCGAGAGCTGATAGCTTTAAGGTTGCAGGGCGAACGATAATTCCTCTTTGGAGAAGATCTTCTCCAAATTCTGCTATCTGGGAAGCTACGGCATCGCAGTGTTCCCCTATGTGTTTAGGAAGAGCAACCTCTTCTCTCCAGCGGAGAATGTCGGATTCTGTAGGAAGGGGGATATCATCAAAAGATACTGTGAGCATTCGCCCCTCATCTTTCTCTTTCAGAGTGATCAGGATATCGGGCTTGCATGTCGATCGGTCAATCCACTCGATGCAGCGAATACCGGTGTGATCATCAGAAGAGTGTAAGAATTCATCGGCTTTACCTTTGTCTAAACGATAAAGATCAATATGGAGTATCTCCGTTAGAGCGTTTGTTATATATCTTTGTTCCAGGGCATATGTTGGGCTTGTTACAGCATCATGTACGCCAAGTCCTTCGAGGAAACCCTGCATAAAAGTTGTTTTTCCAGCTCCAAGGTCTCCTACTAGTCCAATAGTGATATCTGAGCGATAGATGGTGGATGCTAAAGAGACCCCTGCGCAGCGTGTAGATTTCGCATCAGATAGCCAAATAGAGCATAGATCAGGCATTGTCAAAAGTTTTAAAAAGTGTTAAAATATATATGAATACAAATACTAATGAAAGGGCTAAATACAAACAAAAAAGTGGGATTCAAACAGAACTCTTTGCACACCAAGAAAGAGCCGCATCCTCTGTTTTATCTTAAGCAGAGAGTATCGTTTTGGATAGCGTCTTTGTCGCTGTTTACTTTCTTGATTGGCAATATGATGGGGCAACATGGATGGTATGGGTTCTGGGCTTCGGTACTTGGACAAGAAGATCTTAGCGCTATTGTGTATTCTGGAACAGTTTCACCACTCGAAACAGTTGTTGATTATAGTTGTTGGTCAGATTTTGGAGGAGATTATAAAGTGCATACATTTAGACAGGCTCCAGAAGAGTGTTACAGAGAAGAGCCACTGTATACTACCAACTCTGATAGAGATCGTATCTTCTCGATGCAGTATATGAGTAGTTACGCAGAGACAACAGAGGGTTCTGGTACGCACTCTGGAATAGATATTCGAGTCCCTATAGGAACACCAGTTCGAGCGGTGATGACGGGTAAGGTGCATAGTGTCGGGTATCAGCCGAATGGTTTTGGAAAGTATGTTGTGATTATTCATCCGAATGTTCCAGATCCAGATGACCCGAATGGAGGTACGGTAACGCTCTTTAGTGAGTACGCTCACCTTAGTGCGCAGTACGTCGAAGTTGGAGACATCGTGCACAAAGGAGATAGCATTGCACTCTCTGGGAATACTGGTCAGAGCAGTGGGCCACACCTGCACTTTTCTCTTACACGTGAAGGCGCTCCGTTTCTCCCGTTTTATCCTAGCAGTCAGACAGAGGGGTACACCTATACCATTAACCCATTGCTGTACGTACAGAGTAACTTTGAAGGCGTCGCAAAACCAACGGTAATTGCAGACCGCAGACAGCAGCGTTTGCGAGAGGTAGAGAAACCTACAGAGGTCGTTGTTCTTCGTCGCATCGAGATTGCGTCGTCACGGCCATCTTCTCCAATAGTAATTGCTATCCCAGACCCAACACCAGAAGAAAGCCGCACAACAGTTATAGCGAGATTGCAGAGCAGACGAGAGTCTCGTATCCGTGAGCGTCTTGCCGTACGAGAAACTAGACAGGTTATAGCATTGCAGACAGGCCTTACACAGTTTGCATCAGAACCTGTAGTTGTCTCTGTACAGAGAGAGGTAGCTGCAGAAAAAACCGTAGTATCCAATAGAACAGGAAAAGTATCTTCTGTAGAGATTTCTCATGATGGTTCGTTCTCTGGTCGTGGATGGGAGACGGTTGTTATTCGATTGCTGGATAGTGATGGAAACATTGTGATAAGTCCTGATATAGATAGAGACCTAGTACTAAGGGCAGACTTTGGTACTGCAGATTTCCGTCCAAGCATTCTTTCTCCACTTGATTTCGAACAAGGAGAAACAACTGTGTACATGCTTCCACGTGGAAGACGTACAGTCGTGATTAAGGTAATGCCACTTAATGTAGTGTCTCAGCCTATGAAGTTTGAGCGGTAAACACTATGTATTCTCGTAAACGAGCTCTATAGTACGTTTGTGAAACCGCTTTCTTTAGATCAGGGCAATTCTATGAAAGAAATTGAGACCCGCTTACATAGTGGTGTTATTTCGTGGGAAACCCTCACAAGAAGAAGAGGGATAAAAGAAGTGTGGACGCCGTCGTCTATTGTTACACATCGGGATCATACACAGATTGCTCGTGAGATGAGGTTGCTTTCTCGTGAGGTACAAATAGTCTTGATAGGAGATACTCTTACAGAAGAGGCTCTACCAACATATACAAATTTCCTTGCATCTACTCAAGGAATGCCTGATGACTACGAAAGTGATTTACAGAAGTGGATTCGTGAGTGGTCTGCAGAAGAAGAGCGTCATGGTACTCTTTTGGATAGAATACTCTATATGTCAGACGCTATTGATATGGAGGCCTATGAACGCTCGAAACATATGTTGATTAATAACGGTATGGATATTGGTACTAAAAATGACCCGTATCGAGTTTTTTATTACACCTCCTTTCAGGAACTTGCTACACAGGTTTCGCATGCAAATGTTGCTAAGTGTGCTAAAGACGAAGGTGCGCCACTCATTTCAAAATCCTGCAAAGTTATTGCTGGAGATGAGGGGATGCATGCAAAAATGTATAGTAGTTTCGTAAAGGCTGCTTTGGACATTGACCCTGATGGAATGACAACTACTATTTCTGAGATGATGCGTCAGCGAGTGCAAATGCCTGCTTACCTCATGCAAGAAGTACGTGCTGATACAAGTCAAATACTAGAGCCTGGTCCTTTGTTCGAAGCGTTCTCTGATTGCGCACAGCATGCAGGAGTGTACACATCAAAAGATTATGCGCGTATTTCTGGAAAGCTTCTTCAGGAATGGGATCTTGCGAAGAAGGATAATGATGGAAATTGGCAAGTCTCTGAAACGAGGGGGCTTTCGGAGTTATCACTGGAAAACGTTGCAGTATGCGTTAAGATCCAAAGAGTAATAGAACGGCTTGCAGATAAAACTAAAACTCCCGATATGCCCGATCATAAATTTTCATGGATCCTTTCTTGAGAATATTTCGATAGTCCCAGCATAATAAGAAATAGGATGGCTGCTGCCACCATCTTTTCGCCTGTCGATAAAAACAGGGCGGAGATTCCAAACAATGTTCCAAGTCCTGCTGTCAGCAC
>JAQCIJ010000035.1 GCA_027592135.1 bacterium
ACACAGCAGCATCTGCTCTCGTTAAGTTTTCTCCCGGGCGAAACATTCCACGAGCAGTGAGTATTCCCGATTCAAGTCCTCTTGCGACAAAGTTATAGAACCAACTTCCCTGCTCTACGTCGGAAGGCATAGTTGTTTGTGTAGGAATATCTTCACCTTCTGCATTCATAATAATCTTGATGGCCTCTGCACGATTGATCGAGTTTGCTGGTCGGAATGTTCCATCAGGATATCCACTGATCCAACCTAGTCGTTTTGCCGCACACACGTACTGTGCAAACCACTCGTCTCGTACATCGGGGAAACATTCGGTTTCTCCTCGCAGTGTACTACTGTGAAATCCGTTCATAAGAATCTTGAGCAGCTCTGCACGGTTTACATCACCGAAAGGTTTATAGGTACCATCAGCATATCCATTAATGATTCCTAGGCTTTTGAGGTCTACGATTGCTTCGTATCCAAAGCCCCCTTCTTCTATATCGGAGAAAGAGTTTTTTACTACAGGACTGGTCGCTCTCCGTATATCATTCGCCTCTTTTGTTGATGTGGAATTAATCAAATCGATGTAAGGATCGACGTATCCAGTAGCTCCTGGAACGCATTCGTCTCCTACAGTATTCTTGTGATAACTTGGCTTACATCGACATCCTTTGTATCCGTTTGCTTCTGCCCCTTCTCCGATACTATTGGCACAGTCTTTATCTGTTGCTATTCGACCATCAAGTGTAGGTGGGTCAAATGGATCATTCGATTCTTTCCGTAGAGTTTCTATAGTTTTTTCTGCTGGGATGTACGCTCTGTTTACCTGCTCCTCTTGGGGTGTATACCCAAAGGTGGAGTTATTGGCATTTTCTAGTCCACTTTTAATAATAGAGACAGGGATAAATATGCCATCTCGAGATGCGCCAGAACTGCTGATGTGAGCGGCAACAGCAACTCCCACCACTCTGCCGTCTTGAACAATTGGTCCGCCAGAATTTCCGCCATGGATAATGGCATCGGTCCACAGCCACGGACCTCTATATTCTTTGAGTTTTACCTTGGCAGGAATTTCTCCAAGTATCTTTCCATCAGTTTTAATCATTTCGAATGAACTAAAAAAATTGTCGCCGATTGCAGGATATCCATACACACTAATATCACTGCCAATAACAGGATTTTCTTGTGCAAAATAGACACTGGTATGAGGGCAACTGATATATACACGAATGTACGCAACATCGTCTTCGAGGTTGAGTTTAATATCCGATCGCGTAATGTCTTTAAAACATCCAGGGTCAAAGTCTCCATCTGCACTTGTCGTAAAAATGCGATAGTAACGAGCATATCCATCGATAACGTGGATATTGGTAATGACGATTCCTTCATCCACAAAAAATCCTGTCCCTCTTCCAATAAGATCTCCTTCTCGGTCATAGCTTGCAATAAAGACTGTGGCAAGTTTCGTGTTTTCGTCAATATCTGCTGCAGATACTGTGGGTATCCATAGGCTTAGTAGAAGGAGAAGTGTAGTCCGCATGCAGGGATATGGTACCATTCTCCTATGAAACGCATTGTTTTCTTTAGTATTTTTCTTAGCTCTTGCTCGTGGTTTAATTCCACAGAGCCCTACGTAGAGCCACTTATCGAACCAGAGCAGATTATCGAAGAGTCTGGACCTCTTTCTTTAGAGACATTTCCCTCAGAGATCAGTATCCCCTATTTTGCAAAAATGCGACTTGTGGGAACGGAATTTGCCTTAGGTGATGTACTCGTACAAAATTCTGCATACACACGCTACACAATTACGTACAAGAGTAATGGGTTACTGATTAGTGGAATCTTGAATATTCCTACAGGAGAAGGCCCTTTCCCACTGTTTGTTTTGAATCATGGGTATATCGATCCAAGTGTCTACACCAACGGACGTGGATTAAAGAGAGAACAAGATTATCTTGCGCGCAAAGGATTTGCCGTACTGCACAGTGACTACCGCGGTCACGCATTCTCGGACCCTTCTCCCCTTCCGGATGATCACGCCATCTACGATGCAGGGCTGGAATATAGTATGGACGTTGTCAATGGAATCCGTGCTTTAGAAAACTCAGGCTTAGACCAAATAGATACATCGAATGTTTCGATGTTGGGACACAGTCTTGGTGGAGGTGTGGCGATGAATATCGCCGTCGCGTATCCAGACCTGATTGATCGTGTCATCTTGTATGCACCTGTACACACAGACGCATGGGAAAATTTTCATCGATGGAGAGATAAGAGAGAAGAAGGAACCCTCACGACAGATACGATAGGGACTCGCAGCTCGGATCCACAGTTCTGGGATGCCATCTCCTCCCTTGCGTATCTCGAACATCTCACTGCTCCAGTACTGCTTTTCCAGGGAACCAACGACAGTGATGTCCCCAAAGAGTGGTCCGACTTTTTGGCAGCCAAACTTGAGGAACTTGGTAAAGACATAGAGTACGTAGTGTACAAAGGAGAGAAGCACGAGTTTATCCCAAAGTGGGAGGATTTTATGAAAAGGATTGATCAATTTGCAAAAAATATTCAGAAGTCTTCTGTATCTATGCTATATGAGTCATTTAGATGACTATTTCAATGAATTCTATGGGTAGATAAGAATACGTGAAAGTGTCTTTGCTCACCTAGAGCTTCGTAAACCTCGTCGCACTCGCTTGTGCCGTTGGCATCACGAGCATGGAGTCGATATTTACATGGGCAGGCCTGGAGACCGCGAATGCGATACAATCTGCGATATCTTCTGGTTGTAGTGGTGCATAGCCCTTATAGACAGAAGCGGCTTTTTCGGTATCTCCTTTAAAGCGTACATTAGAAAAATCTGTTTCGACTGCCCCTGGTGCTATGTCTGTTACGCGGATTCCTGTTCCTGCGAGATCAATGCGAAGACTTTTGCTGATCATATGGACAAATGCTTTGGAAGCGCAGTACACCGATCCCCCTTCGTACGCTTCTAGTCCTGCTATCGAACTGAGATTGACGATGTGTCCTTTAGTTTTTTTAAGATGTGGAATGCCGAGCTGAGCCACTTTTAGAAATCCTTTGATGTTCGTATCGATCATTCCTGTAAAGTCATTAAAGTCATAGTCTTCAAAGCTTGCTTTATCCAGTGCAAGGCCTGCGTTATTTATCAATATATTGATATCAAGATTACGTATTTGCTCAAATATGTTTTCTACCCCTACTTCGTCTCGAACATCGACAGCGAATGTTTTGATTTCTACTTTGCTATTTATAGAAATTTCTTCTGCAGCACTGCAAAGTTTATCTTCGTTTCTTGCAAGGAGGATGAGATGTCTATTTTGTGCAGCCAGAGCTTTTGCGGTGGCAAGTCCTATTCCGCTACTTCCGCCAGTGATGATGCAGTAATTGTTTGTAGTGATTGTAGGCTAACGATTGATAGTGGGTTTGTCAAATTTGATGTGTATGTGGCTTATTTCTTAGGTGTTGCCCTCTTCCTCTCTACTTCATCCAAGATTTTCTTTCTCAGTCGAATACTGGTTGGTGTTACTTCTACAAGCTCATCATCTCCAATATATTCCAGAGCTTGTTCGAGAGTCATTGGTTGCACAGGTGTGAGGTTCATCGCTTCGTCTGTTCCGGATGCTCGTACGTTTGTCAGCTTTTTGTTCTTGATAGGATTTACCATCATGTCATCAGATTTTGCACTTTCTCCGATAATCATTCCAACGTATACAGGGACTTGTGCTCCGATAAAGAGACGTCCACGCTCTTGGAGGTTCCAAAGTGAAAACGCCATTGTCTCTCCTGGGGTCATGCTGATCATACTTCCACGCGTACGTCCTGGGATTTTTCCTTTCTCTTTTTCAAATTTGAGAAACGAGTGGTTTAAGATCCCCTCTCCTTTTGTCTCGATGATAAAGTCTCCTCTAAATCCAAGGAGTCCACGCGTAGGAACGAGGAATTCTAAGCGACACTGGCCGTCTTCGGTTTTCATATCCTGCATTTCGCCTTTTCTCTGTGCAAGCATATTTATAACTGATCCAGAGAATTCTTCTGGTACATCGATGATTACATGTTCGATAGGCTCGCATACTTCTCCATTGATTTCTTGAAATATGACTTCTGGACGAGAAACCTGAATTTCAAATCCTTCGCGACGCATGGATTCAATAAGGACAGAAAGGTGAAGCTCTCCTCTTCCTGCAACACGGAAGCTATCAGTTCCTTCTATTGCTTCTACGTGCAGACCTACGTTTGTCTCTTTTTCACGATCGAGTCGTGCGCGAATCTGTCTGGTGGTGAGTTGTGATCCTTCTTTTCCGGCAAAGGGAGAGTTATTTACCAAGAATGCCATACTAATGGTCGGCGGGTCGATAGAGATTGCAGGGAGAGGTTCGGTTACCCCTTTTGCGCAAATAGTTTCTCCTACATAAATATCATTGATACCTGCAACAGTGACGATCTCTCCTGCAACTGCTTCTTGTACCTCTTTCTTGTGTAACCCTTCTGCAATAAAGATTTTCGTTATTTTTCCATTTCGCGCAGATCCATCGGGTTTGAGTATAGAAACTTGTTGTCCAACTTTCATTGTTCCTTCGTAAATACGTCCGATACCCATGCGTCCGACGTAGTCATCGTATGCAAGGCTACTTGGCTGCATTCTTAGAGGAGCTGTTGCATCGCTATCTGCTACTTTGACGTGTTCCATAATAAGGTCAAAGAGTGGAGTGAGGTCGGTCCCTTTTTCCTCCTCTACTGTCTTTTGAGCGATTCCCTCTCGTGCGATAGCAAAGATGTATGGAAAGTCCAATTGCTCATTGGAAGCCCCTAGTGTGCCAAAAAGGTCAAAAACCATATCCACGACTTGCATGGCTCGTTGGGCTGGTTTATCGATCTTGTTAATTACGACAATAGGCTTTAGTCCTAGTTCTAGTGACTTTTTTAGTACAAACTTGGTTTGTGGCATTGGGCCTTCTTGAGCATCGACAAGAAGAACAACACTATCGACCATCCGAAGGATTCGCTCTACTTCGCTTCCAAAATCTGCGTGTCCGGGAGTGTCTACGATGTTGATTTTAGTGTCCTTATAGTAAATAGCGGTGTTTTTGGCATAAATGGTAATCCCCCGCTCTCGCTCTTGATCGTTACTATCCATTGCGAGTTCTTTTACCTCTTCATGCTCATTATATGCTCCTCCTTGCTCTAAAAGGGCATCTACTAAAGTAGTTTTTCCGTGGTCTACGTGCGCGATGATGGCGATATTGCGGATATCCATAAGTATTCCGCAAGAGAGTACAGTATTTTTGCCTTAAAGCTACTATTTATCTCTCGAACATCTTCATATACTCCTCGTATCCTTCGGACACGAGATCGTCTTTCGGTACAAATTTGAGTGCTGCGGAGTTTATACAGTACCGAAGACCCGTAGGTTCTGGACCGTCCTTAAAGACATGTCCTAGGTGACTGTCTGCATCGCGGCTGCGTAGTTCTGTTCGTGGGAAGACCAGTTTAAAGTCTTTTTTACTCACAACATTCTCTTTCGAGATCGTATCCCAGAAACTTGGCCATCCAGTACCTGATGTAAATTTTTCCTTAGAACTAAAGAGCGGTTCGCCAGAAACGATATCGACGTAAATCCCCTCTTCCTTGTTATCCCAGTACGCATTTTCGAATGGTGGCTCTGTGCCATTGTTCTGTGTTACGTCGTACTGCATCGGTGTTAGCTTTTGTTTGAGTTCGTCTTTCGGAGGCATGGTGAATGAGGGGTATGTAGAGGGTGCAGAGGGTTCTGAGAAAGACTCTGTCATACAGGCTGAAAGGAAAAGTACGGAGATCAAGAGGGTCTTTTTCATGGTTATTTTAGTATAGCATGCTATGCTCCTGCCCTATGAAAAAATCCCTCCTCCTCGTCGCCCTCTTATTAACTGCTTGTGGCACTTCTGAGACTTCAGATGCCTACAAAGAAATCGAGAGCTATGAAGAATGTCGCATGGCAGGTGGAGAAGTATTTTTCAACGAGCCACACGAGTGTCGTATCTTTGGAGATGTCTACTTTGAGAATGTTCCAAAAGCAAAGTTTGTGGATTATGGACCTGCAACAGGATATTACGCATCTCCAGTTGGTGGAGGGCCGTATCCCACTGTAGTGCTTATTCATGGACAGATGGGTTTGCAGAAAGATGTTTGGGCTCAAGCTCGAGGTCTTGCCAAGGAAGGTAACGTAGTACTAGCAGTCGATTTATATAATGAGCAAAAGCCAAAAGACACAGAAGCAGCAGTTGTATTAGAAGCAACAGTTGCGCAAGATCTTGATACGGCATTTGCGAATATTGAAGAAGCAGCGAAGTGGCTTTCTTTGCAATATAATGTCACAGAAGAACCTGCGCGTTTTCTTGGAGGAAGTTTCGGAGAGGAATGGGAGCAGCGACTTACAGTATTAGAAGAGGGGCTGAAGTAATAATTACTTTGTCTTTTTAATGATCCACTTATGAAAAATTCTCCCTTACTTTTTTTTCTCTTCGCGCTTGTACCTACCCCGTGCGCGGCACAGGAAGTCAGTTTTCTTATAGAACAAGCGTACGCCTCGTCTGAGGTACAAGTTGAGGAGCGCGATGTTTCTGAACTTACGGGTGCTGCAGCCAAACGATATCGGCAGCAATTACAATTGCAGTACGAACAAGAAGAGACACAGCAATCTTCTTCTGTAGAAAGTTTCACCGAAGAAACAGTCACGAGTCCTCCAGTCATTATTCCCTCTTCGGACACTTCTGAATCCTCTGCTCCCTCTACTCCCTCTACTCCCTCTATTCCTAAGCCTTATGTTGCTCCAGTTGAACTAGTGCCAGTTATCGACCAAGAAGAACAAGACGAATTAACTCTGGAGCAATTAGAGGAGTACACCAATGAAGTGAGTGAAAATATCGAAGAACTGATTGAGGCACTCGAAGAAGGATTCATGATTACCAGTACATCAAGTATCGGGAGTCCTCTCCCTTCCACTCAACGTACTGCAATTTTGCGTCGCAACGTTCGCACAGTCCCACAGCTTAAGCTCTTCGCAAGAGCACTTGCAGAGAGCAATTCGCAGCTGAGGAAAATTGAAGTCATCGAAGATACCATTACTATTTCGTTTAGAAGAAAAGCATGGATACTCGGCTTTATTCCTCTGAATTATATTTTTGAAACGACCGTTGTAGAAGATATAGTAAAAGTGGATAAGCCATGGTGGCTGATTTTCTCTCGTAATGATGTCGATGAGCATGTCGCAGCACTACAAGAAGATATCGAAGGGTTAGGCGAACTAGAAGAAGGCGTGCCTGGAATGCTCTCTCGCATACAAAAAATACTGCAAACCATGAGTGATGTGTTGCAATCTGCTGACTTCTGATACTATCGCTACCATGAGACGGATATTTACGAATCTGGGCACATTCATTATCCTTGGTGTTTCTGTGTCAACAGTTGTCGTTTTAGCACAACTTAATAGTAATACTGTTTTGCATTCTCCTGAATACGGTGCAAAAGTTTTTACGAAAGATTTTATCAGTAAGACGCTTGTCATAGATGACATTTACCCTTCGATGCGCGGACCTTACGATAAGGTATACGGAGCAATAGAACCAGATTCTCCTCCAGAGCCTATCTGGATAAAAAACATTGATTTTATAGCGATAGATATGGATGGAAGAGATCATCTGACAGACAAGCATCTCTGCCATGGGCAATTACTTTTTGAAGATATGAAAGAGTTTAGTAATACAAATGCAGAGCGTTTTTTTCGCGAACGCACTCTCCCTCGTAAAGTGTTTACGGGAATTCAGGGGCAGTTAGACCTTCCTCTTCCTGATGGATTTGGTATTCCTGTGTACTCAGATGAAACACTAGAATTTATAACGATGGCGTTTAATTTGGACCCAGAAGTAGAACCCTTTGATATGAAAGTTAAAACACAAGTTTCCTATATTAAAGATAGTGATACGAACGGAAAAATGCGTTCACTGGGAAAGTCCGCAATTGATATTACCCTTCCAATTTCTCATGAAGCTTTTACCGGAAATGGCAATCATTCTGCATGCGGAGTAACTCTTGATGACCAGTTGCAAACTGGGCGCCATGCCGTAGATAGTTCTGCAAATTTGCGCGACATTGGCGAAGGGCAAAAAGGGACGAATCATTTTTTGGTAGCTCCAGGTATCCACGAATATAAATACCAGATAGATGGTAGCGAAATTGTTCCTTTTGATACGACTGTGCATATGATTTTAGGACATCTGCATCCGTATGGAGACTTCCTAGAGATTAAAGATCTGACAACAAATGAAGTGCTATTTGTGAGCCATGCGTTGCCTAATGAAAAATTTCACTACGTGCAAAATATGACGAGTTACTCAAGTCCTATAGGAATCCCCTTCTTTGTAGATCACAAATATGAGTACAGAGCAGTGTATGACAATACGAGTGACCAAGACATCGATGCGATGGCGGTAATGTATTTTTACTTTCATGACAAAGTCTTCGATCGAGAGAATATATAAAAGATGTATTGCACACTAAGTTTTCGCAATCGCAACAAAAAGAGTTTTTCTGTTAGGGTAGCCAAGTGCTACTCTAATGATACATGTCTGCGTTTACAGTTCCTCTTCGAGCGTTTGTTCTCCTAATTTTACTAGGGGGAGCAATGACTTTTTCGCTCTATAGTGGGGATGTTCCGCTACTTGGTACCATCCATAATATTACGGGATTGTGTGGAGATGGGAATACTGATTCTGGTGAAGAATGTGATGATGGTAATTTTGACAGTAGTGATGGCTGTAGTAGTTCGTGTTTAAAGGAGTGTTGGGTTTGCTGGGGTGGTTCTGCAGCTTCGTGTCATG
>JAQCIJ010000006.1 GCA_027592135.1 bacterium
CTCACCCTGGCGTCTCGTATGCCGCTCTCGGTGTCGTCCTCTCTCGGAAGTTCTGAATCTTGCATTCTTGAGGGCTTGAGTCTTTTGAATCCTTGAACCATCGCTACTGACGATTTTTGATGGATGGATCCATTTTTCCATCATACGATGGCTTTGCGTGCCGTTCATGAAGGCGGGATTACGGTTCCGTCTCACGAAACGCCTCCACCCCGGCTTAAGTTTAGCAATCGTCGGAATGTTGTGCGTCTACGGATCACAACAGTGTGCGAACGGGGAGTGAGAAGGAACTTCTTGCTCATTCTCAGACTCGGTATCACATTCGTGGTTACGAGCGAATAAAATGCAGGAGAAAGAGGATATAACTTTGCATTGAGTGCATCTGCATTTGATGCGGAGCGTAAACCTCGATTTCCGGTGGTTACGGACGGGAATGTGCAAATGGTGCTCGGACGGCAACCTCGTCAACGTCGGGAACTTCGATTCTGAGGGCGTGAACGTCAACAACGATCACCCTGACAACTCGAATGCCAATCTCGGTGTCGTCCTCTCTCGGAACTTCCTTCCTCCATTGAATTGAATCCTTCCTTCGCGCACATCTTGATCTCAGTCTGCATCCACGCAAAGTCCACATACGTAAATACGCACAGGGCATAGACTTTCTGGGATACGTGATCCTTCAGCACCATCGGATGCTGCGTACAAGAACCAAGCGTCGCATGTTTCGTAAACTTCATGAGAGAGTCGTTTCGCATAAATCAGGAGTGTGTTCAGAAGACAGCGCGGAGCAATCCTTGCAGTCGTATTTGGGCGTGCTTTCCCATGCCGATGCCTACGATCTGCAATCAGAACTTCTCAATCGCTACTGGTTCTGGAAGACGGAGTAAAAGGATGTACTGATGGTTGCCTATCTGTTCATAGCTTGTAGTAAAAAGAGATAAGTTATTTCGCAGTATCCATAGAAAACACGCGAAGAGGGAAAGTAAAGTTCCCTAAACTCTTCTGACACCAAAAACCGAACGCTTACCGCTTATTGCTCTGGCCAACTCAAAAAAATGGAGCCACCTCGGGGATTCGAACCCCGGACCCACGCATTACAAGTGCGTTGCTCTGGCCAACTGAGCTAAGGTGGCATGTATTATGACGTCTGCGGAAGGATC
This sequence comes from bacterium, assembly GCA_027592135.1. Classification (GTDB taxonomy): domain Bacteria; phylum Patescibacteriota; class Gracilibacteria; order Peribacterales; family Peribacteraceae; genus UBA2170. The sequence continues at coordinate 1,158 of JAQCIJ010000006.1, forward strand.
AAGTGTTATCATTTGGCCAGAGCAATGCTCATTATAGTGCTCGCCTGCTAGAGCAGGCTCGACCCAACTGAGCTAAGGTGGCAAATTTAACTGCCCTAGCTTAAAGGGTTTAGGTTTTGTTGAGAAGAGATTTATTGTAAAAAACCCTGATTTATGCGATAATGACCGTCCGCTCTTTTGGTGATCGCCACGCCTCACATGTGAGGCCGTGGAGGAACGTCCGGGCACCCCTGGAACGCTATGCGGCTAACAGCCGTCGCGTGCATATAATTCATAAAATGTGCGTAGGACTAGTGCCACAGAGACGAGCCCCTTTATTGGGGAGTGAAACGCCTCGGAGTACTGAGGATTCGACTACAGCCTAGCTGTAGGCCAATCGGTAAACTCATGGTGGTGTAAGGAGGATTTGGGTGATTGGAAATTGTGCTGGTTCCGGCACACCAATTACTCCTCCGCGCAGTGCCCTGTACCCATCGTGGTACATGGGTCGAGGTCATAGAGCAATCTTGGCCCCAGATAGATGATCACCCTTAGACAGAACCCGGCGTACAGGAGAGCGGATCAAAAAAGCGCGAAAAGCGCTTTTTTGCTATAAAATTATAAAGACGTCACAGTGTGATGCCTCTAGAATAGACACGATGAAGAAATCGGAAGCGATCTTCGGCGTACTGCGTATCCCTATCGATGCATTGGCCGTCTTTGCAGCTCTACTGCTTGCGTATCGCTTGCGTCAGATGAATATCGACCTGATCCCTGGTGTGCAACTCCTGGACCCTGCGACGACACTCCCCGACCTCGAAGATTACGTATCACTCTTTGTGATCCCTGGGATTCTCGGATTCCTCTTTTTTGCGGCAACACTCAAAATGTATGTGTTGCTTACGACACGTAGTGCGTGGAATGAAGTAGGTAAATTACTTATCGCCAGTTTCTTGTGGCTTGTTGCCGTGATTGCTTGGTATTTCCTCGTCAAAAAACAACTGTTTTATTCGCGCATACTTCTCGTGCACTGTGCATTTTTTATCGCAGTGTTTAGCATGATTGGTCGCTCATCGGTCCTTTTGCTACAGCGTGCATTTTTGCATTGTGGCATCGGAGTGCGCTCGGTGATTTCTATTGGAGGACAGTCGATTGTAAAAGCTGCTAAGCAGACTCTTGTTGATGACGTTCGCTATAACTATCTCGGACATGTTCAGACGTTGGCAGAAATAAAATCATTACGAGATACCCAACCGATCGACCTCGTATTACAGACAGATCCAGACCCAAAAAATTCTGTAACGAACGCACTGATCGAGTATTGCAGAAGTGAGCATATTCACTACGCGTTCTTACCACCAGTGCTTGCAGAAAACCCACACCAATTACGTACAGATCGTATCGGCCTTGTACCGATGTTGTCGTTTAGGCCTACACCACTCGATGGGTGGGGGCGCGTCTTTAAACGGGCGTTTGATATTGTCGGTAGTCTCATTTTGATTCTACTATTACTCCCAATCCTTTGTATCCTCTGCATCCTCTGCATCCTCTTACAGGGCTTCCCTATCTTTTACATATCTCGCCGCACAGGTGATTCCTCTCGGAGCACCATTCCCGTCCTCAAATTTCGTACAATGATCCGCGATGCCGATACGAAAAAAGCAGCGCTTACAGCAAAGAGTCACCGTACAGATGGGCCATTGTTTAAAATAAAAAATGATCCACGTGTGACGCCACTTGGCCGCATGTTCCGTCGGTTCTCTCTAGATGAATTGCCACAGCTTTTCAATGTCCTTGTCGGACACATGTCGCTTGTGGGGCCGCGTCCACATTTACCAGATGAAGTAGACCGTTACTCCAGTTACGAGCGTCGTGTCTTTGCGGTAAAGCCAGGAATAACTGGTCTTGCACAGGTCTCTGGACGCAGTGACTTAGTCTTTAAAGAAGAAGTACGCCTCGACTTAAAATATATCGAAGAATGGTCACTACGTTTAGATCTCTGGATACTCTGGAGAACGATTTTTGCAGTACTCAGAAAGAATGGAGCAGATTAAGGTTGAAGGTTGGAAAACCTTCCAAACTTCACTAACATTTGTTACGATCTTTCTTGATGAACTCAATAGATATCAATACATCGTTCGGCAAGGCAGTAGTTATACTCATCGTGGCTATCACCGTCGCACTTGCATATGAATCATTCGTTGCGGATAAATCGGGCAGTGAATTTAAGCCGAAAGAAAACCAAGCATGCGAAGGAACACCAATCGAAGTCGATTATCCATACCACGGAGGAATGCTAGGACCGCATGCGTGCAATCCACAGTGTGATGACAAGGTGCAACACTACGTGTTGTACACAAATGGTAAAGCAACACAGTGTCAAAAACTTCCCGGTTGTCTCGACTGGGGAGAAGACCAAGGGGTGACGTGTCTTCCGCCTTTGGCGGAATAGGATTGCGAGGAGTGCGATGTTTTCTTCGCAATCCTTAAAAAAGATTCATCTGCCAGTTTTCCGCAAAGTCACTCGATGTTTTTGCCGCCTTTTTCTCTGCGAGTTTCTCGCAACAAATCTCCATATATTTACGCACACCTGCACCATACTTCTTTTCGGAGATACGATTGTCGATCACGGTAACATCTGCACTACCCTTGGCGATTCGTCTATATGTGCGCAGCAAACGGAAGAGTCTTTGCAGAAGCCGTGGCATGGAGTAGCCGATAAATGCATTAGCAAAATGCTCTGCACGTTTGGAAAACACCGGTTGTGATGGGTTATCAAATGGCAGTGCATCGATAACAAGATGATCCACCGTACCAGGTGGCAACTCTACTCCTTCGAATGTCCAAGGGGTGAGCACCCACACGACAGGTTCCGATGCTGCTAAGAACTCTGCCTGCATGCGGTTTACTCCTCCGCTAAAACTCTGGCAGATCAGTGTAATACCGCGCGCCTCTAAATCTTCGGTGTACTTTACGAAGTACTCCTCTATCACGCGTCTGCTTCCTGCGAGAACAATTGTTTTTCCATCTGGCGGGTCACTGACTACTGTAGAGCCGCGCATTTCCTCGGGAAACGAAATCTCAATGGGGTCTTGCGCACGTTCTATCGCAGTATTGAGTGCCATTTTTGTCGCACGATGCACAGCCTCTTGCAAGAGTTGTGCGTTCTTTGGTGGAACAAGCATTGTAACAGGGTACTTTTCGTAGAGTTGTTCTTTCATAAGTTCGGCAACACTCTCCGGAACGCTGTGCATATACTGATTACCATCTTGGCGTGTTTCTAACCACGTGATTCTTGTAAGTGCCTCTTCTTCTAGGCAACGCATAGCAGCCTCTAGGTGCTTATGGGTTTGTGGTAGTAATGTAGTGTCCTCTAAGAGGCCTGTTAGCATTTTGCGGAGTGCATCTGCATCTGGAGCATGAAGATCGCTGTGGGCCAAGAAACGTATGTCTTGTTCGTTGCGTGTTTTCTCGATCCAAATTTGTAACAGGTCCGTAAATTTTGTGAGTGCTTCATGGTTATTGGCAGCAGCGCGTACGTCATTAAGGTTACAATAGTGCCCGTATGCTTTGTTTGCGGTGTCTTCGAGCATCGAAGCATCATCAATAATGATATGTGCGTTCTCGTTTAACGCCCCATGTGCTGCGTGTTCTGGATCTGCAACGAATGCAAGTAACTGGCGGTGATCCAGAAGTACGACAGAAGGCAAATCTATGAATTGATCAGTATAGGTTGAACTTGTTTCGAGGCATGTCAGTTTGCCATTCCACACAGCGCGCTCATCTCCATGAATCGGTGCATCATCAAATACCTTTGGTGCGTACCAGTCGAGCTTTGTGACAAGCGTTGCCTCGTCTGCACTGTACAACTCTTGGGAACGCAGTGTTTCTGCAGCCTCTGGGTCAAGCAACAAAAAAGGTGGCTGCAACACACGGACTTCTTTACCAAGCTGCAAACGCTTTGCCATTGTTGCTACATTCTTTACGGCGATCCAGTGCACAGTTGATGTGTCTTTTGCTGCTGCGTCTATCACGCTCTGTAGCATCATTGGATCTAATGATTCTTCGATCATATCGACAACGCCCACTGCAGGTTTGTGTAGAGGGATCGAACGTGTCATACCGGGGAATTTTTTTTGCTCGGGCATCTGCATCCACGTAGGCCTTGTCTTTGCGTCACTCGTTGGTAGTGCATCAAAAAGCATTTTGTAGCCTTCAGAACTTTTGTTCATTGTCGCTTTAATATCCATCACCATATCCTGTGGAAGCTCGAGAAGGCGCTCCCAACACTTACTCAATAGCTCCAATGTTGCACGTACATCACCAAGTGCCCTGTGCACAGGTGCATGATTAAGTTTCAGTATCGCACTCACGTAACTGAGGGAATAACTCTCTAGCTCTGGAAACACGAGTGATGCAAGCATCGAGGTATCGAGGTTTGGTCTTTGCAAGAGATCGATTCCTTCGCCGTTTAACATACGAATATCAAACTGAATATTCTGCCCAACAATAATCGTGTCTTCTCCAATGCTTTTGACAATATCTGCCTGTTGATCGGCGAATGTTTTCTTTCCGGTTAATGCATCGGGGCGAATACGTGTGATGATTTGTACAACATCAGGAATCTCCACAGGGACTGCAACGAGTTCATCGTATTCATCTACCTGCTTTCCGTCACGATACACGACGTGTGCATACTCAATAATGCGATTAACTTTTGGGACGAAACCAGTTGTTTCTGTGTCGAGGACAACGAAAGGGAGGTGGGGAAGATTCATGTGCCTATACTAGCGGTTTCCAACCTATCCAACCTATCAAACCTATTTTTTTCTCTTTCTCCTCATCCATCCCATACCTGCTGCCATTCCTGATGCGACTACTGCCACCGCTGCAGGCCCTGTATCACCTACGGGTCCGTGTGCCTGAATAAGTGGACGCAGTTGGGCAAGAGGCATAGCTGGGGCTAGGGGTTGGTAGCTTGGGAATTGGGGGAAGTTCGTTGATGTAGGCCCCTGTTGGTACGGAGATGTTGTAGTAGGGAATTGGGAATTGGGAATATCTAGACTTGGGTCTTCTCCAAAGTCGATTTGTGTACCAAGTACAAGTGTTCCAGTTTCATCGCCACACATCCAATCACAACCATCATTATTCAATCTATTCCCGTCATCACACTCTTCTTCGGTATCCACAATACTGTCTCCACATCGTGCCATGTGACAGTTCGTACGACAGGTGGCGCCAGCTGCATCACTGTTTTTAGTTCCTTCATCACACGTTTCTCCAGCATCGACGTTGCCATCTCCACAAAAGGTAGAAAAGAACTGGCAATCGCTACACGCATACCCAACAGATACATCATGCAAAGAAGACTCACACTGTTCTCCAAGAAGCTCTTGGACGATTCCATCACCACAAATACCAATCTCGAGTTGGCAGACCGCATTACATCCATCACCATCACGTCTATTCGCATCGTCACATTCTTCTGGATCTGCAAGGACTCCATCACCACAAACAGAGGCTGCGGCAAAGAGCACTTCTTCTGAGCTGCATGTGCTACTACATCCATCACTATTTTTTGTATTACCGTCATCACACTCTTCTTCGGTATCAATGGTGCCATCACCACAGGAGAAGAGGCGACAGTTGGTGCGGCAGGCATTCTCTTTGCTGTCAGAGTTGGCAGGTCCATTATCACACTCTTCTCCGTTATCCAGAACAAAATCGCCACAGTGCGCATTGGTACAGTCTGTACGGCAACCATTCTTTTCGGTATCAGAATTCTTTTTACCCGTGTCACACTCTTCACCTTCTTCGCGAAGACTATTGCCACACGTAGATCCACTGCGCAGCAGCAGCTGGAGTTCTCCTTTACAGAGATCGGAACAACCATCGCCATTCACAGCGTTACTGTCATCACATTGTTCACCTTTATCGAGTTCGACTATTCCATTTCCACAGCCGTTGTTCCGTGCAGCTAATCGCAGGGCTGACTGTCTAGTAGTCGTTATAGATGGTGTTGCAGCGTGTATGTTCTCTATCTCACATGTACTACTACATCCATCTCTGCTTCTGTTGTTTCCATCATCACAGGCTTCTCTTCCTTGTTTCAGCCCATCTCCACAACGTAATCGGTCATAGCCACTTCCACCAGTCGTCCCACCTGTAGACCCTCCACCTGTTGTTCCACCTCCTCCTTGAGATCCTCCAGTAGATACACCTGTAGAACCTCCTCCGGTAGACCCTCCACCTGTTGTTCCTCCACCTGTAGAACCTCCTCCTTGAGATCCTCCAGTAGATCCACCTGTAGCACCTCCTCCGGTAGACCCTCCACCTGTTGTTCCTCCACCTGTAGAACCTCCTCCGGTAGACCCTCCTCCACTCGTCCCACCAGTGTTACTAATTTCTGAACACGTATATTTCGGCGTAAATATCGTAGGGTTACAACTTCCTCTTGGGGTGACAATTAAATATTGCACAATGTCTGCTTGGGAAGGTGTGGCATTGTCATATCCTCCAACGAGCCAAAGTGCATCATCAAAGACTACAAGATCTGTTCCACCAAAGACATTGGTAGTGGGCATCGGTCCTGCCATCCAGGTTTCTCCGCTGTCTTCCGAATAGTAGGTTGTCGGTTCATCATTCGACTTGTTTCCCACAATCCAAATAGCGTTATTAAATACTGCAGCACTGCGGTTAGAAAAGTCTTTACCTGCCAAGGCATCGGAACCAACTTCGGTCCACGTAATTCCGTCGATAGATTTCCATACCTTGTTCGATACAGATCCATCTTCGAGTGATCCACCGAGAAGTATTATTGCATCCTTATACACAACAGCTTCTGCATGAGAAAGACCAACAGGAAGAGTAGCAAGCTGTGTCCATACTGTTCCGTTATCCGAAACGTAGATCGCATCACTTGCGCTGGTATCTCCTTGTGACCCTCCAAGAATCCACATTTTATTTTGGAAGACTACAGAAGTATGACGATCTATTTCTGTCGGTAATACATTGCTGTGCTTTTGCCAAATGACTCCATCAGCAGAAGACCATACATCACGTGTACGTCTTGGTGCGCCACTGTAATCCGTTCCTCCAATAATCCACTGCTTATTGGCAAACACGACATGGGTAAACTCATCCAAAGACGGTGCTCCTGCAAATATTCCTCCCTCTTCGTTCCATAAGAATCCATTTCCAGACGCAACGTTATTGCTAGAGAAAATAATATCGCGCTCTTGGAACACATCCCAAAGCTTTTCATTAAAGACCACAACAGAGTGGCCGATAGTATTACCAAAGACAGAAGGAGTGGGGTCATCTCCAGATGACCAAGAACTGGCAATGCCCATTAAGCTACATGTTCCATCTACGCATGATTCTGCGGTGCGACAATCGGTGTTACTGCTACAGGTACTACACGCAAATGCAGGATCGATAGCATCACAGGCTTCTGGTGGTGGCTCTTGTCCTACAGGCCAACAGAGTGTTGCAACGTTCAAGGGGTCTGCAATTTGCTGGCAACAGCGCTGTGTAGATCCTTCTGCACAGCAAACGCTAGAGTCTTTGCCACACGCATTGATATCAGTAAATTTACATTCACACTCACTGCAGCTGTGTGTCACATTAAGAGGGCATTGATCTACAGAACCACTAATACCATCATCACACTCTTCACCGGCATCGAGTGTACCGTTTCCACAGAGAGAAGCAGTTTTTTCACATACAGATCCATTCATTGCACATCCAAAATCTTCAGTTTGTTCCGCACACTCCATACAGCTGTTTCCTGGAGTGCAATTATTAGGAGGAAAAATGACGCAATTGTTTCCACAGGCGCTGCAGTCAGGATCAGGTTCATCCTCTATTTCTGTCAGGCATGTACTAGAACATCCGTCTCCGTTAACAATATTCCCATCATCACATTCTTCGGATCCTTCTTTCGTTCCATTTCCACAAGAGGCAACTGGCGGTGGTTCTGTGCAATCACGTTCGCACATCATTGTGCATTCACAGTTACCAAATGGAACACCTGACTCATCTATGGCACAGGAAGGACACAGTATCTGATCCTCTCCTTGTTCACAGATTCCATTTCCACAAGAGGCAACTGGGGGTGGTTCTGTATCAACCGTACATTCTTCTATCTGCCCGTCATCGTTTAGAACGTGAGTATTGCTATCTCCACAATAAGTAAAATTCTCTCCACCAGATATTGTACAAGAACCACTACATACACTACCTACTTCCCCATTTTGAGACCCTAGATCACATTCTTCTGTACCTGCACGAATCTTTCCATCGCCACACACCGCATCCAGACAACCATTCGTACATGCATCAGTTTGCACCGTATTTCCATCATCGCATTGCTCACTTATTTGTACTACGCCATCTCCACAACTCTCTGTTGCACATTGTATGTTGCATCCGTCGTTGTTGTTCGTATTACCATCATCACACTCTTCTGTACCAGCACGAATCTTTCCATCGCCACACACCGCATCCAGACAACCATTCGTACATGCATCAGTTTGCACCGTATTCCCATCATCACATTCTTCGGATCCTTCTTTCGTTCCATTTCCACAAGAGGCAACTGGCGGTGGTTCTGTGCAATCATTCTTACAAGCATCTGTATCAACCGTATTCCCATCATCACACTCTTCTCCTGTCTCTTCTGTGCCATTTCCACACACTGCAGCATTGGCAACACAGGTGCCCGATACATTTCCATTGGTTTCACAGGTAAACCCAGTTCCACATGCTGTACCACTCATTCCTAATTCCCCACCAGAGGTGCAGCACTCCGCAGTGGGGCCACAGGTTGCTCCGGCGCCAACGGTAGTCGTAGTGCACTGTGCTGTGACATTCCCACAGTTATTATTGGATGATCCTCCACATGTGTCACTACAGCTTTCATCCGCAAAACAGCCCGCATCCGAAAGATTACAATTGGAAGACGCGCATTGTTGCCCATTACATGAATAATTATCATTACTGCCTCCACTGCATGTACTAGCACATGCTTGGTCGGATTGTGCATAAAAACCACCCATTGTCACACAGCCAGATTCAGTATATGAATCAGTGCACCCTCCATCTAGGCAACATCGACCGCTTCCTCCACTACCACCTCCACCACAAGTATTATTACAGTTCGGATCTGAAGTGGGCTGGCTTCCATCGCTACACGTCGTACCTTCATATCCACCGAGACACATTCCATCTTGGCAGCAGTAATCTGCATTCTCCTCTCCACTACCACTTGCCGCAGCTTCACACTCTGCCCTTCTACTATAACATGTATACAATCCATCTGATTCGCATAGCGCATTATATGTACATCCAGCGGTCTCAGTTCCTCCCACGTACCACCCTTTTATGTCACAATCACAACTGCCAGCACCACCACAGACACCGGTCTCATAACAGTCACTATTGCTCGAGCACGCAGTTCCTTCTGGGGCATAACAGACACTCTCAGTCCCTCCTGGATATGGACAGGGGTCTACATCTGTCAGCATACAACCACCATCAGAATTGGCTACATAACACTCATCTTGATCTGCATAGCAACCATCGAGTAGTGGCTGGCTCGGGTCACATGAACATGTTGCACAGCCCTCTGACATACAAAAATTCCCAGGTGTAGATTGTCCTTTTAGTGCACTTCCTCCTTCATTTATACGGAGGAATGCAACACCAATAACTGCAATGCTTAACACAAGAAGAGGCCGATGTGTGCGTATAAATTTCCCTATGGTACCAAAATGTTACCAAAGTATTGTGTATTAGCGAAAAAGCTGATGTTGTACTGTATCGAAAATGTATTGTGATCACCTACGCAATAACGCCAATTGGAAAAATCACCGCATGCACAGTACACTACCCCAAAGAATCTGCGTCTCCATGCGAAAAACTACTGCAATTTACACTGGCTTCATAGCCCTTGCACTCGTCGCGGGCGCCTCTGTTTCTTCTCAACCACTCGGAAGTTTACTCGCAGATTTTATTACACCGTCGGAGTATGGTGTGGAGTACTATTTCCCTCCAGAGACACAAGAAGGTGTAGTGCTCAAGCCCAATACCCACAACTATGTATCGTGTACTTTGGATGGAACACCGAGTATTTTACAGTCCGCATTTGCAGACGATTCTAGTAGAACCTATTGGATACGCGAGGAGCCTCCACTCTATTCTCGTAGTAGTGTGCAGGTGCGTGGAAATGCTCCAACGACACTATTCGAAAATATTGGGGGCAGATGGAGGTCTCTCTGGACACGAAATAGACAAAGTAGTTCTGCGACACCCGCAGAAACAGTATCTGATGATGAGAAAGTGCATTTCTATTCTTCAAGTGTTTTAGCATTGCGTCCAGAGCTCGCTGCAAAAAGCACGTTAACAACATTTAAAGGAGGGGTACTGTACTACATCAAAACAGACGAAGACCTCGAGTTTGTCTGTCCAGAAGGTGTACTTTGTGGTGATGGTCAGTGTGAAGAAGGAGAAAGTGCACTGATCTGCCCAGAAAATCAACCGTGTGTAAAATCGTGTGAAGCAGACTGTGGTGCAGCACCTGTCGTACAAGATTTCTGTCTACCATGTGGAGAGACTTGCGAAGCGTGGCACATGGGACAGCCAAGCCTTGGATGCTCTGCGAATACACCAGGGATGACCTGTGCTTTTGAGAGTGGGGTGTGTATACAAACGAATGCAGCGTCTTCTGTTGCATCATCGCAAGCTTCACAGGAACCAGCATCAGTTACATGTACAGACCCTTCTCTTACAATACTTGATGGAACAGTGGATATTGGATACCTTCCATCACGTATTGTCGCTGGAGATTTCAATGGAGACGGAAACGGAGACATCGCAAGTTTATTTAATCCGTCTAACATCTCTGTTCATTTTGGCAACGGAAACGATTCGTTTAATGTAGCAGGGGTAATACCAAATTATGAGTGGACTAACATGACCACTGGAGATTTCAATGGAGATGGAAACACAGATATTGCAGCAATACGAAGAAACCCAAGTCATAATGGTGGATATTATCTACATACGTTTCTTGGTAGCAATAACTCCTTTATCCAGGCAGAAGGTGTACGTATAAATACAAGTAGTCATAGCAATGGCATAGTTAATGCTATGACTACTGGCGATCTCAATGGCGATGGAAATCTAGACATTGTCACTGCTAATCGTAGCAACTCTGTCTCCATTTTCATTGGAGACGGAAATGGTTTCTTTGGTGGTTTTCCTGGCAGCTTTGGTGCTTCCAACAATCCGAACGACATTACTCTCGCCGATTTCAATGACGATGGGAACATAGATATCGCGACAGGGAATTCAACCGATCCAGAGATTGCCATTCTCTTTGGAGACGGAAATGGTTCTGTGGATTTAAGACAATCCTTTGCTATTGAAACTACTAATCCACCTGCTCCCTTTACTACTAGCGACTTCAATGGTGATGGATATGCTGATCTGGCAATGGAAAATGACAGTGTCAGCACCGTCTCCATCCTCTTTAACGATGGTAATGGCACATTTACCAACTCCTCCGATGTTACTGTGGATGCTGATGATCTTGATGTCAATTTGGAATCTGTCATCAGTGGCGACTTCAACGCTGATGGGCATGCCGATATCGCAACGGCAAATGGAATATCCGATACGGTTTCTATTGTATTTGGCGACGGAAGTGGCTCTTTTAGTACTCCATCACATTTTACTGTAAGTGGCCCTAATCAAATTATTACGTATGACTTTAACGGTGATGGTGTACCAGATATTGCAACATCCAATCGCAACGGTACAGCGACTTTCTTGTTGAGTGAATGCACAAGTAGTATTTCATCAACATCTTCCACTGCTATAGCGTCATCGCAACCTTCGGCACCTGTTGCATGTAACGATGGCATTGATAATGACGGAGATGGTGATATTGATCTCGAAACAAAACTACTTGGCAGATTTGATTATGGAAACGATAACCTTCAATCGCCAGACGTGTTAAATCGGTGGGGCACCCGTGCACCATGGATAGATTCCGGTCAAGTTGGTATTCGCGGAGAGGTGAATGTACTTGATCCGTCGGGTGACTATATGTATCAGGTCAGCTTGGCAGATGATCGTGGAAAGCAACCCCCTGGCGATGTAGGCTTAATAGCGAGGAGAATTAATGTGAATACAATGAGCCTCGATGGCATCGCTTCTATTGATATTCCTTCAGAGTTTTATGAGGGTGTTGCTTTTAAGAGTGTCTATTTAGCTTCAATGGATAAGCCTGGCGGAGCTCTTTATATTATTTCAAAGTACGAAAGTGTAACACCAGAGAATGCATTTCAGAAAAATCTATTCTCAAAGCTCGATACGAGCACGATGGAATTCGTAGATCAGATAGAGCTGCTTCCAGAAACAACTAATCGCATAGTTGATAGCTTGATTGTCGATACATACGATCAGTATGCCTATATAACGTATGTATCACCTAATGGTGAACACAATGCAACGGTGAGAAAAATAGATCTGTTGACAAATGAGGTTATCGAAGAAAAGGTTTTAAATGACCTTCCTACAAATTCTGCTAATCATTTTGTAATTCACGACTTCAAAACAAAGCAGCTCTATATTCTTTCATCAACATTACTGACAGGGACGCCCAAAAAAGTATTGAGAGCAACGCTCTCACGTATTTCTACAGAAGATCTATCTTTCCAAGGAACAGTGACTCTCGGCGAACATGACGAGGAGGCATTACAGGCAACACATTGGATAGATGGGAATCGAAAATATGGATATTTCCAATTAGATGAAACACATATCGTCAAAGTAGACCTAGGGAATTTCAGTATAGAAAAAATCACTACCATACCAGCAGCAGCAATACTTGCTCATCGTAAGCAGTTATTAGAAGTAGGCAATGGCAATACAGACTTAGGACAGAATTCAGAAATTATTAGACATTCCATGCAAGTTGTAGGATTTGCGGAAGACGATGCTATTGGAGCATCGAGCAATGCATGGGAGTCTTCTATTCAAGCAGGACAATTAGCCTTAGGAGTGAATGCAAACCGAGTATACGATAGTAATATCTATCAGTATTCTCTTGGAGATCGTGGGTGCTTGAATCTACAAGATACATCAGAAGAACATGTACCCGCTATTGGCGAGAGTCGCTCTACACGTGTGGCACTACAGCAATCTACAGCAGAACTAATAATAATTGAACCAACAACTACGACACAGTGGCAACCAAATACACTTCAAACTCTTCGTTGGACAGCACCGGCAAATCCCAATTCATTTGTTCCGTATTCTGATGAATTCATGTACGAATATTCCCTCGATAACGGAGCAACATGGATTATGGCGAATGACAGTCAAACAGCATTCCGCAACGGAAATAACGAATACCAAATGTACGCTACGATCTATAACGATGCATCAGAGTGTATTAGTTCTCCCCATGGTTGTCAGCAGTCACAGTTTGCCATTGGCTTCCCGCAACTTGTTCTGTTCTATGGATTACGCACGCAAACAAATCCACAAGTAGCCGTAGGACAACAAGCATCCTTCAGATTGCCAGATGATGCACAGTCCGTTCAGTTCCGTGTTATGAATGTTGCCAATACAGCGTTAACAGATACGACGATAAATATTACACGTATAGCATCAGTAGGTACGATTGCTTCGTCACAACCCTCCTCTCTTGCTACTGTTGTAGCCACAGAGAATACGACAACATTTACACAGTGCAGTGTATGTGAGCAGTGTGGAGTAGGAATAGGTCTTTGTAGTGCAAGCAAATGCACAGGGCAGTGTGTGTTCGAGCAAAATTCTGTATGGGGAGTCTCAATACTGGGTGGAAGTTGCACGCCAAGCCCACAACTGTGTCAGAGTAACGTACAAAGTCTGCAACCACAGATTTGTAAGCAAAATCCTACAATCAATCCCCTAGAGGGGCTGGATATCCCTGCACTGTCTGATGTGTATGCCGATTTCGATCCTGTAGGTCGCACAGCGTATTTTATTGGGACACCTGGGACACCGAACGTCCCTACAACAAGCTCATCGGCAAGTAGATCTCTTTATGCCTTACATATTGATACAAGACAGGTGATAGAATATACATTGCCACATCGATACCATTTACCACCCATGGTGGTCTGGAGTCCCGAAGTACAAAAACTCTTCCTCTTTGGTGGGGCAATTTACGAAGGAGATACTCCGACGGCTTCAGCAAATATTTATGCATTTACTCCAGCAGATACGATCGTTGAATTTGTCGGTGTTATGCCAAAGTCGCGTACAGTGGCAACACCAGTTCGCGTTCCAACGAGCGGAGACATCTACCTATTCTTTGGAAATCAGGTGATAAGCACGACACAATCACCGCAATTTCTCACTGACGTTGCCGTCTTTAATCCTCGTACAGGAGTGACAATCATTAAGCCATTACGCATAAGCGTCCAAGGTGGTCTTCCACGAATAAAGCCTGTAGTGTTTTGGAACAATGCAACACAGCGTATTGCTTTAAGTACAGCCAAACAGTGGTTTGAGTTTGATACAAATAGTGCAGAAGTTACACCAGTAGAGACGTACCCAAGTACAGCATTACTCAGCAATAGATATGGTACGTACGTTGTGGCAAACAATGAGCTTGTTAACATGAATTACTTTGCGACTGCTCCAGATTTTATTACGAATCTCGCAACAAGAATCCGTACAGATTTTGTGACAGGCTTTGCAGCCATAGCGACAGAATCTAAGCAGCAGCATGGAGTTGCCTCGTACATTAATAATTCTGGTGAGACATACACGCCAATACGTCAGCAGTATGCATCGGTATATGATGCAACAACACAACGAATATATAGCATTGGTGGATGTGGGTATGGACAGGATTATATTAAAGGTCGACAAGCATCCAGCTGTCGTACCGTACTGGAGTACTGTGTCGAAGGATCATGTTGCAGTCCACAGACACCACTTCCTGTACCAGAAAAACAGGTAGTTGCATTACAACTTGGCGTATCAAATCCGGTATTACATGGTGCAGCACCTATGGAATGTAACGAATGTGAACAGTGTGGCAGCGGTGCAGGAGACTTCTGTGAAATACATGAATGCACAGGAAAATGTGATTATGTCAGAAATTCTGTATGGGGTGTTCCTTTACCTGGAGGAACATGCACATCGAAAGCAGAATGTTCACTACCGCCACCAGTCGCATGTGCAGATGGCATCGATAATGATAACGATGGTGGTGTCGATGTAAAAAGTGAGCTTATTGGTCGCTATGAAGACTCAAGCGATGTATTCAGGTTGTACGAAAAAGATGCATCTATCAAGTGGCCGTATGTACGAGAAAATGGGTTCTACAGCGATGGCACTAAAGCATTTGCGATCCTTGATCCATCTGGAGAATATATCTACGAAGGATTCGTCTCAGATAGCGGAAAAAGCAGACGAAAGCTTACCTTTGTAAAAATAGCAACAGATCCGATGAGGAGAGTGTCTGCTATCGATGTGCCATTAGATGCGTCACTAAAAGCCACAGCTGACTTTATTGATTTCAGCAGAGCATCAATGGATCAAGCAAATGGTGCACTCTACATTCTGGGTACATATAAAAACGTTTCTACAGCATCTACAGCATATGATAAGCAGACACTGACAAAAATACATACGGAAACTATGGAGGTGGAAGAGCAGATTCTTCTTCCTCTTCCAGAGAGGTCAAATGCTACAGGTTTTGTCGTCGATACACATGAACAGTATGCGTATGTTTTCTTCCAATCGTCACTGAGCTTTAATACAGCTCCATCAATTGCAAAAATAGATCTTGTAACAAATGAACTTGTGCGAATACAGCAATACGAAGATCTCCCAAGCCCATTAACAAATGGTAAATTTATTTTGCAAGATACGGAGAATCAAACATTGTACTTTACTGCGACTCAGACTGTTCGCAACCAAGGACAACCTCTCTACTCAAACATTCTTATTGGTCGCATTAATACAGAAGACCTATCTCTGGATGGCGACGCATCATTCCGTCTACCGAATGATGCAATCGGACTAGAACGTAGTAACAATCATTGGCTTGATGCATTGTATCAATATGGATATTTCCAGATATCGCGAAAGCATATTGCAAAAATACAGCTTGAACCCTTTTCTGCCGCTGGAATTACAACACATTCTAGTAGTGATACGATTGCTGTCTCTGGTATCAATCCGTATAAGGATCAAATCCTATCCCTCGCAATTACCGATGGAGCCATGCCAATTAAGCAGATTACTCTTAGCTCGATAGCAGCTGCAGGTGCAAGTGATGGCATTGGTGTACATAGCAATGCATGGCAATTCCCTATGCCGTTATTAAGCGTATCGATTGATGCAAAGGGGCAGTTTGGATATACCAGAGATTTGTACAAATTTGCTTTGGGTGACGCAGGATGCAGTGATGCTGCAGACACGAGTGAGGATAGCGAGGTAGTGCCTACAGATAACCGCCCTATACGCACTACCCCTGTTACTCCACTCGAATGCAACGATTGTGCCGCTCTCTCCGAGAGTGAATGCACACGTGATCCTTGTGTATTTGAACCATTTAATGGTGTATGCCAAGCACAACGACAAATCTGTGGAGAACCTGCTCCACCAGGGCCAGAACCAGAGCCAGAACCAGAAATTATTCCTCCTCCTGCGAGCTCGTCATCGTCCTCCTCTTCTGCATCGACAACACCCCCTCCTCCAGTGGCGACTCCTCTTACTGTTTCGACAGAGCTGACATCATCAGTAAATGCGTTTAACACGGTGACATTTACTCTTGAGTACACGTTCACCAATGCAACAACAGCGGCACAGAACGTCTCTTTTGTACAAGAGATGCCTGCAAACACAACAGCATCAAATCCAGAAAAATGCACCCGCAATACCGTAACACGTGCATTAACATGTTCCGTAGGAGCACTCGCTCCTAATGAGACAAAAACACTATCAATATCGCTACAATTCTTTGCGACGATGGAAGGAAGTGTTGGGTGTGGAGATAGCAGGATGTTGCCACAATCCGTTGTCACAACGACAACAACAGGAATTGTTATTGTCAATAATCAACCACAATCAACAGTAATTTCCCGCAGATGTAGTGGGGCATCGTCTTCAACCCCTCCACCGCCTCTACCGGGGACATTGACTGTTAACACAACACTCGTTCCAGATACAGGGAACACCAATGATTCAGCATCTACGCTTACATTCACCATTACCAATGGTACAAGGTCTGCGGAGAACGTAGTACTTGTGCAGCCGATGCATACAGACACGTTCGCGCTTTACAGTGGACCGTGTGCCTTTTCTAAATCTACAAATCAAGTGATGTGTAATTTCCGTACAATCGCACCAGGTGCAACAGTGACACAATCGTTTTCGGTAAGAGTGAAGAATTATGTCACATGTGAAGCATCAACATTGCGCAACTTACCAAGATCAACGGTCACCACAACGACAACTGATATTACTGTGCAAAACAATCAGCCAGACCCAACAGTAATTTCCCGCAGATGTAGTGGGGCATCTACTCTTACGGTTAATACAAATCTCGTTCCATCAACCACAAGTGATACAGCATTTACCATGAACTACACATTTATCAATGGCTCTAGAGAGGCACGTGATGTGACGTTTAGGCAGCCGCTACTCTCTGATGTTGTTTCGTATTACACCGGACCATGTACTAACGATGGAACAGCGGTGAGTTGTAATCTTGGCAGACTTGCACCGGGGGCAACAGTGACACAATCACTCACTATTATCCTCATGAATAGTGTGGCCTGTGGGCAAACACGCTCATTGCAAAAAACGACTGCAACAACGTCAACGACAACTATCACGGTCACAAATAATCAGCCAAATTCTACAGTGCTGACACGTCGGTGTAGCGGATCTTCTTCTTCTTCTTCTTCTTCTTCTTCATCTGCAGCACCAAGCGCTAGTGTACGTATTGTTACGCCAACAGTGGGCACAGTGTGGAATGGAAACGTCTCTGCCAATATCGACTGGGAAACAAGTAATATTACACTTGGTGACGATATCCTTTACGAAGTAGATATTTCCTTAGATAACAAGCAAACATGGACAAATATAGGCGGTGCAAGTTATTACTATGACCCAGAGGAAGAAGTTGATGTTATCATTCGGCCTTCCATAGAAGATCGTACTGGTAGATGTTCGCTAAGAGGAGGAGATTATCCATCAATATCACTGGAGAGAAATGCTCCTAATTCTGAAAAATGCACAGCAGTGCCTCAGATGCGACCTGGACAGATTGCGTATGTGCGTGTGACCGTAAAGCGCCTCAATCCGAATGGAACCAACACCGCAAATATGCATATCACAATTGTTAGTGCCGAAAGTACACCATTTACTGTTGCATTTGACGAGAGCCCTCTGCGTGCTTGTGCAGAGGCAGACAACTGGACGACAGTGTCGTCGACTCCATTTAATACGAGTGACACAAAGCTCACGGCAGGAGTATTTGGAAATTCTATAATCACATATACTCAAGGGCTCCATCGCTACAGTGCAGATGAAGCGTGGCACACGATAGGAGACAAAGCCTACGTATTAGGAGAAACTCCGAAAGACGTTCTTGTTGTACGTGGTGACACCATATTTATGGGTAAATTCTATAGCTATGCTAATCAACGAAACTTGAAGTTTGAAACATGGAGTGCAGCAGATGGATTTAATATGATTCGCATCCCAGGTTCTACTCCAGGGACAACAGCATTTGCCTCTATCGCATTTGAAGAAGGAGACTATATCGAAGGTATATACGAAGATACCGATGCGCATTCGTTCTATATCAAACGCTTTAGCGATCGCTATCAGAGATCATTCTTACATCTCATCAATGTTACTACGATTGAAGCAGGACAGTTGTACTCAGCTACTGGAGTAGTAGAGCAGCGTATGCAACCAATCTCCTACAATACCACAGAGCAAAATCTAGAGCATAACGGTGTGGAATATGAAGTGAGTGATAAAGGTGCTATTCGTTGCCGTAAAACTCCAGGAGTACACCAAGGAACACGCGGTATCTTCGGAGAATTACCAGTGGATTCTGGACTCATTTGGGACCCGAATGCCCCAGCTACTTCACTAGAATTTAGCAATCAGTGCCGAACATCAGATGAGTTACATCGCGTACAAAAAGATATCAATACCGTGCGGGATGCATCCTACGGATGTGCCAAATTTATCTTTGCGCATGACAAGCTGTATTGCAGTACAATAGTACGTAATAGCAGGGAAAATCCGTTCGCAACATTCTTAAAACATACGTATGGATTCTTTGTAATAGAAGGAGGTCAAAATACTGTTCTTGTTAGTCAGGCATTACGTGAGCTTGAAGGGAATTTCCAGCAAAATATCTACCATCAATTCTTTGTAGCAGACGATCGCGTATTTGTTGGCACATGGCTAGGTGATCAAAATCAAAGGACGACAGAACTGGCACTCTACGAAATGTCAGACAGTGGCATGGTTGATCTCGGAACGATAACAGCAAGTAGTACAAATGGATTTACAAACTGGACTGATGTCACGGTTGTATCTGGTGTTCCGTACGCTGTGACATCCTATGGGCAGGTAGTACGGTTTGAGAGCGGGGAGGCAACAACGATGCGCGCTGCAGACGCTGCACACTATAGAGATGCACCACAACTCGAAACGATAGGTAGTACGTTGTACCTCGGAATTGTCGATACGCTCTTTGCGATCAATGGAAATGTTGCTTCGCCGATCACAATGGAATTCCCACCACTTGTTGCTGATAGGACAGCATTAAATGGAAGAAAAATGAAGGATATGATTGCCATTGAAAATATGCTCTACTTCATTATTGGAGATACAGTTATGGCATATGATGCCGCTTCATCTACATGGTCTGATACAGATCTGACATTAACACGTAGATTTGCCTCTGATCAGTTCCCGTTCTCACTCTTCGACAGACCAATGTTAGACGCACACAGAAAAGGGAACGATCTTGTAATCCGCACTGCAGATCGTATCATGCAACTGAAAAATGGCGATTGGTACGAACTGTTTAAGCATCCTAGTGCCTACAGCTCCGTCTATACATTTGGCATGACAGATCAGTTTATCTACGAGACAGACAGCAGTAGTCCGAGCCATATTCTCTGTAGAGCGTATCCAAGTGGAACCATAAGCACAGCATCGCGCTCTTCAGGTAATAGTTTCACAGCATCCCTCCTCAGCACTGTCGGTACATCGAAGCAAACACTACCGATCCTCACACTCTTTGCACTCGTGATGATCGGCGGATATCTCTACAGTCACAAGCGACAATAAAAAAACCGGAGCATTCAAGCCCCGGTAGTATGTAATCACAATGATTATGCAGCCTTCTTCTCTTTTTCTGTAGGCGCTTCTTCGGATTCCTTTACCTCTGTCACCTCTGTCACCTCTGTCACCTCTGCACCCTCTGATTCCACTGTCCCTGTCCCCTCCTTGTCGGCCGTAGCCTCGGCGGAGGCTGATGTACCTTCTGCAACCTCTTTTACAACCATCTCACCGTCTTCGTCTGTTTCAAACTCAACAACTTCTACCTCCTCACCACGCAGCTCTGCAAGCTTTGCCTTAAATGCAGGAAGTTCTTCGTAGTTGTACATATCCAGTTCAAAGTTTGTCAGGTCTGTTGCTAGTCGTATGTTTTGTCCTTTGCGACCAATAGCCATAGGGCGCTGTGCCTCTTCGACGAATACTGCAGCACGCTTTTTCACCTTGCGACCCTCTTCGTCGAGGTGCTCTGAGCCATTGACGATAATCACAGCAGAAATTGCTGCAGGCTGGAGGGCAGTGGAGATCAGCTTAATAGGATCATCACTCCATTCAATCATATCTACTCGCTCACCATTAATTTCGTCCATTACCGCTTGGATACGTACTCCTTTTTGTCCAACACATGCTCCAATAGGGTCAATTGTTGGTGAGTTACTACTCACCGCAACTTTACTGCGGAATCCTGCATCACGAGCGATAGCTTTAATTTCAACATCTTCGTTGCGTACTTCTGGGATTTCAAGCTCCAATAGTTTTTTAACGAGACTTGGGTGTGTTCGGCTAATGCGAAGCTGTGGACCCTTTCCTGTTTGCTCCACAGTATCAAGGAACACACGGATACGCTTACCCGTGTAGTAGTGCTCTCCAGGGATCTGCTCACGCCATGGCATAGAAACGGTCATGCCTTCGATCTCCAGTGTTACCCAGTTTGGTTCGACCTTTGTGACGGTTGCTGTAAGAAGCTCGTGCTCACGATCTTTAAACATGTCATACAAACTCTGCTTCTCTGCTTCCTGAAGCTTCTGCAAGATCACCTGCTTTGCAGATTGTGCAGCAATACGTCCGTATCCTTCTGGGGTAACGTCCATCGTAATCTCATCCCCTTCTTCTACAGTACTCTTAATCTTTTTCGCATCTTTTAAGGAGATCTCAAAGTTTTCGTTCTCTACTTCTTCCACAACTTCTTTTACCAGTAAGATGACAGGTTCGTCACGACCTTCTTCGAAAGAGACGCGAATTTCCTGCTCTTTATTCCCGTAGTCTTTACGGTATGCAGTAGCGATAGCCTGTTTAATGGCATCGAGGACTTGGTCTGGTCCGACGTTTTTCTCGGAACAGATCTGGTTAATGGCGGCGATAAAAGATGCTTTCACAATAGAAGTGGATAGTGGATAAAGGATAGTGGATAACTATCGGTATATTTCAGTAAGCCGACCGTCTAATCCAATTAGACAGTCTTAACTTACCCTTATTGTACACCATTCTTGACTCATAGCAAGGATTCTCGCAAGTTATCTGCTATCCTAAGACCATGAAAACCCTCTATATCACCATTGTCATCACCTTTATCCTCAGTGTGCTTGGGGCGATTGCTGCAGATAGCATGATTGGAGGTCCTATAAGTATAGTCGGTTCGTTCGTTGAGCTTAGATATTCCCTAAATCCGGGGATTGCATGGGGAATTCGCTTACCTGGAGGGGTTCAGGAGATGCTTATACTTCTTGCACTTGTTGCAGTTGGTTCTATGGCTATACAAGCCAGAAATCGCCTTAGTTATATCAGCTTTGGATGCATCATCGGGGGAGGGCTTGCAAATATTATCGATCGTCTCCGGGATGGATATGTCACAGATTTCGTCTCTATAGGCTCGTTTCCTATATTTAACGTAGCAGACTCGTTTGTCAGTATAGGTGTAGGGATGCTGTTGGTGGAGGCACTTCTCTTGAAAAGGGGTAAGGGAATCCCGTACCCCTGAATACGTGCCCCTTACACCTTCTTTCTTATTATATTTTGCTTCCTCCAACCCAATTTTCACTATAATCTCCTCCTATGGATATCCGTTACCGCATCACTGGAGGAGTACCCCTAAAGGGAGATGTCACCATCAGTGGATCAAAAAACGCAGCCCTTCCATTAATTGCTGCATCTGTTCTTTGCA
This sequence comes from bacterium, assembly GCA_027592135.1. Lineage (GTDB taxonomy): Bacteria > Patescibacteriota > Gracilibacteria > Peribacterales > Peribacteraceae > UBA2170. The sequence continues at coordinate 23,680 of JAQCIJ010000006.1, forward strand.
GTGGCGAAACAGTACTAACGAATGTGCCGTTCTTGCGTGATATCAAAGTGATGTTACAGATCCTGAATTACCTTGGTGCCGAAACAAGTTTCGAAGATGGAACCGTGCGTATCCAAACGCAAAATTTACAAAGCAAACCTATTCCTGCGGAGTTCGTTTCCAAACTTCGTGGATCTATCGTATTGCTCGGGCCGCTTCTTGCACGCTTTGGTGTAGTCGAGATGTGTTATCCAGGAGGATGCGTACTAGGAAAGAGGCCAGTGGAAGCTCATATTCGAGCCCTCGAACAGTTGGGAGCGCAAGATATGAGTACGAACGATGTATTGCATTTACAGGGAACACTAAAACCCGGTCACGTTATTCTCCCAGAGTTCTCGGTGACTGCTACAGAGAATGCGATCCTTGCAGCTGCCCTTACACCAGGAGAAACACGTATTGATATGGCTGCTGCCGAACCACATGTACAGGCAGTAGAGAAGTTTGTTTGTGCAATGGGTGCAGAGGTAGAAGGTATTGGTACACACACGGTTATCGTTCGTGGTCGTACACAACTTGCATGCGCGCAGTATCGTGTGCCATCAGATTATCTCGAGGTAGGAGGTTTAGCGATTGCAGCACTTGTAACACGTGGAAAAGTACGGCTGCATGACGTGGAATACGATCATCTCATGAACTTCCTTGATGTGCTAAAGCGTATGGGTGCGGAGTGGAAATACGATAGTGCAGAAAAAATATTGTTTGTTGATGGAGAAATCTCATCACTCAATGCAGCAGAAGTCCGTACGAATATTTTCCCAGGAGTACCAACAGATTTGCAGGCACCACTTGGGGTAGCCATGACACAGGCCAAAGGAGTATCTCGTCTTTTCGAACGTTTGTTTGAGGGGCGAATGGCGTATCTCTACGAGCTTGAAAAAATGGGGGCACATATCGAAATCCTTAATGCACACCAAGCGTTAGTTATTGGTCCTACACGTCTTCGTGGCCATACTGTTGCGAGTAACGACATCCGCGCAGGAGCGGCAATGGTAATTGCGGGCTTGTGTGCAGAAGGAGAAACCATGATTACTGATGTGCGGTATATCGAGCGTGGATATGAGCGTCTTGACGAGAAGCTTCGATCACTCGGAGCAAAGATTGAGAAGATCGAACGCGAAGATCCATCAGAGGTAGCGAAAAACATTACCCAAGCACATGCAAAAAACTCTATAAAACCATCAGAAGAAGTCATGAGTAATTTGCGGTAAAACTCATGACTAATGACTAGTAACTATTGACGAATTTCTTTATCATCCCTGCACATGATAACAGTAAAATCCCTCGGCGGCGCATCTCTCTGGCTTGATATAAACGGAGTCACTGTTACCGCGTTTCCAAAAGAAGTATCTGGCAAAACAGATATCACCCTCCTTGGTAATCCAGAGGAAGAAGTAACTACAGGAGTAGTGTCTTGGCCTGGTGAGTATGACATTAAAGGTGTTGCTATTCGTGGAATCGGACATGACGAAGGACAGCGTGTCAGTTTTGTATTGGATGATAGCAAAGTGCGTATCGCCTTTGTGTCTTCCCCTCTTCACGATTGGCCTGATTACAACTTACAACTTCTTGGAGACATAGATATCCTCTGTCTTCCAGCTGATGATGCAAAAATTGCTCACAAGTTTATCGATTCTGTAGATCCTCGGGTTCTTATTCCCCTCCCTACTTCTGACGAAGCAACATTTGTAGAGCTTCTGAAGATCGTCGGTGCACAGGACAAAGAAATTGAATCAGAATATAAGCTCAAAGGAGGTCTTCCTGTGGAAGGAAGAGAGGTGGTAATTCTTAAGCCAACGAAGTAAGAAATAGCGTAAATTGGCATGCGGATTACGTTCTTTGTATTTTGTGCTGGTTTTTGTTGTGCCGAAGCTATGGAAACGTAATAAAAACGCATGTAATCTGAATGTTAATGAAATATGAACACATTATCTTCGATGTTGATGGAACACTGTGGAATGCATGTGCGGTTTCAGCGGAGGGTATTAATAACGCTTTGGAAAAATTAGGCATTTCAAAGAGGTATACTGCTAAAGATATTGAAAAATATTCGGGGGAGCCATGTTCTCAGATTTTTCATTCGTTGTTTGGTTTTTTAAAAGAAGAATACCCCATTTTACTCGATGAGGCAGATGCTGGTGAGCGTGATGCTATCTTGGCAGAGTGCGGAGTGCTGTATTCAGGTGTACAAGAGGGATTACAAAAGTTATCCAAGGATGCAAAACTTTATTTGGTTAGCAATTGCCAAGATTGGTACATGGAATGTTTTATTGATTTTGCGGACATCCGCTCTTTTCTTTCAGGGTACAACTCCTTTGGGGCTTCAGGTATACCAAAGCAGGAAATGATTACTCAGCTATTGAATGCTAAAGATGTAGATCATGCTGTATACGTAGGTGACACAAGTAAAGATGCACTTGCCTCCAAGCAAGCTGGTGTCGATTTTATTGGAGCTTCCTATGGCTTTGGAGATGTCAGTGAAGCAGAGAATTCATGTGAGAACTTTTCAGACATTGTTGCAATGTTGCAGCAGTCATAAAACTTAAAAGTTTAAAGGTTCAAAACTTGACGGGGCTCTTCGACTTCTCGCTACGCTCGTCGCTCAGCATTCGACTCTTCATAGATAAAGAGTGGCCCGTAGCGAAGCGGAGGACCATGAGCGAACGAAGTGAGTCGAATGGTCAGCTAAATGGTTCGTTTGAGTATATTCTGATGTTCTGGACGACTCGTGGCAAACCCATTGATTCTATTAAGTATTCTTATACTCCAATACGCCCTAATTGCCAAAGGGGGGCCGATCACAAGGGCTTAAAATCTAGATTGGTAGCTACAAATGGCTAAAACACTGCAATTGACATTCCGTCATTACCTGCTACCATAGCGACAATGAAGTTCTTGATTCATCAGATTATTTCTCGTCGCCGCACCTCTTCAGAGGTGACGGGCTAATTCGTATCCAAACTGTAGCGTCTCCTCTGTAAATTATTTCCCGCAGGGGATTTTTCTTATGTACCCATGATTATTTACCTAAAAAGCACTGTGCGCCGATGCCGTACTTCCTCCACGGAGAGTACAGGCTGACGTATATCGAAAAGCCAGTAGCACACTCTCTGTGGAGGCTCACTCGGAGAGTTTTTTCTGTGCTACAACAAATGATTTATTCCTACCACCTACTATGACTATCACACTTTCATCAACCATCGCACAACACTTCAAGCAAGAGCTTGCGGGACACACCGTAGCGCATAAAGTATCTGGTTCAGCCCTCGAGAATCCTGAGATTCGTGGAGAAGTACTGAGAGGCATACAGACTCTAATGAAGCACAATGTACAGTGTCTCCTCATCAGCGGTGCCGGTTCGAGTTTGGATCAAGCTCTTGGCACGAAGCTCTCTCATCCAACAACTAATCTCCGTGTCACACCCAAAAAAGACATTCCACATATCGAGGAAGCTATTACTACCATTGGTAGAATATTTTCAGAACATTGTGAAAGATTAGACATCCCTTACGAGGTTTTACCTCACTCAGTAACTCAGGCTATAAGGTTGCTGGATGGACACAAGGAAACAGGGGGCATTGTCGGCATGAATGGCAATGCCATTCACCGTGTTCTCAAACAAGGTAAACTTGCTGTACTTCCCTTTGGGGGGACAGACTCTTCTGGAAATACATTGAACGTCAATGCAGATGATGTAGCTGCCAGGGCAGCAGCAGAAGTTCATGCTAAGAAATTGATTATGTATACAAATGAAGAAGGCATATTGATGCCCGATGCTAATGGCAAACTTCAGAAGATAAACTTTCTCGACTTTCATCAATTGTTCCATTTAACACGGGCGATAAATGCCGATGGAGATTTTGTAATTGATGCGGGGATGCTTCCGAAGGTAAAAGCAATCCTCGAAGCACTGACCTATGGTGTACCTCAGGTACATGTAGTTCAGGCAAAAGCAAAAGCACTATTTGAAGAACTTTTTACCAGAACAGGGAGTGGTACGCTTATTGAAAAGGAACCATTCCTAATTCTCGACTATCCAACACGGGAAAAAAGCTTCAATGATATTCTTCAGATAAGAGCAGAATGTTCAGAGTTAAGTACTCCATTGGGGGTACCATTCCTCAAGCCTTTGACTCCCGAAGAGTTAAAAAGACTATTGCCATCCACCCTTACCTTACGCCAAAGAGATTTTCTGGTGGGTACTGTGTATTTTGATGCAGTCAGCAACCATGCAGACACCGCATATATCGGTGGGTTTGCAGTTGGAGAGAATCACCAGGATTCAGGCTATGGCAAAGTGCTGCTTAGAAGCGCTCTCGAACAAATTGAAGAAGCTGGATTTAGCAAAGCTATCAGTATTACTGCCTCAAATGCAGTAAAACACATGTATGAAAATCTTGGCGCAAAAGAAGATTCAAGCAATTGGTCAGATGTTTTGACATCAGCGAAGCAACGCTATGGAATCGACCAAGACCTCGTCAGTCTCTATACATTCGATGTTCCAACTTCTTAACTCTCTACGTGTATATCCAAGAAGAAACACCTGTGAGTTCCGGCACACAGGTGTTTTCGTAAACGAGCCAATTTGATGGTGCCCCCGGTAGGAATCGAACCTACATTTGCCCCTTAGGAGGGGGCCGTTCTATCCATTGAACTACAGGGGCTTTACTCTTTCTATCTTATGGTAGAATGCCTCGTAATGAAGAAGGCAGCAATCATCATCGGGCTTATTCTTCCATTGAACGTGGTAGCCTTGGAATATCGCAACCTCAGTTTAATGTATCTAGATGCCCCTTTTACCCCTGCAGAGTCTGCAGGAATTAGTGTACTGACATCAGTTGGAGCGATTGAAGGAAACCCTGACGGAACATTTCGTCCCAATAGAACGCTTAACCGTGCAGAGTTTTTAAAAATTGCACTCGCTAGTTCCCCAAAGGTTCGCGTCAGTTCTTCGGATGCTGCAGATTGCTTCCCTGATGTTTCGAAAGATGAATGGTTTGCGAAGTATATCTGTCTCGCAAAAAAGCGTGGTATGGTTAGTGGATACCCTGATGGAGAATTTAAACCTGGCAGGTCGGTAAACTATGCAGAAGCTCTAAAAATTCTTAGTGAGCTGTACGATTACGTCGCTTTCTCTGCAGATGACGAAGAATGGTATGCGGGATATGTACGTGCTGCACAATTTAATAAGACAGCTCTTCCGTCATCCATTAAATACGACCGCTCACTAACACGTGGGCAAATGGCTAGGCTCGCAGCTGCGTACCGTGCGCACGAAGAAGGAGAACTCGAAACGTATCGTCTTGCAGAAAAGAATTTGAATTTAGTTATTGCCAAAGAGATTGCTGCACGTGTTTCGCAAAAAGAGGTAACAGAAAGTGCAATTGAGGGTGCAGAGGTCACAGAGGTGACTTTTTCTTCTGCACCTTCTGCACCCTCAATCTTCCCTGCAACCAGCCACTTCCTCCTCCTTGGCTCTCGTAACATCATTTCGAGTGGAAACTTTCAGCCACGATCTGAGTCTGTCGTTGTGCGTAATGTCACCGTGAAGCTTCGCGAAGAATCAAAAAACGTGCGCAGCTTATTCCTCGTAGACGAGGAAGGTACACGTATAGCAGAGCTCTCTCCCGATACGTACGATAAATACGATCGCACCTGGAAAGCGCAGGCAGAAGCAGTATCAAGTTATCAAATTCCATTCACAGGAAAATATCTCGGCATAGAAGCAGTACTGCAGGATGTATCAATAGGGGTTCCAGAAGAGTTGATCCAAGTGAAGTGGATGTCGATGAATGTCAGTCCTGTGGGACTCGATGAGTCCTATCAATTAATAGCTTCGGATATTGCATATCCTGCTCATCAAACAGCCAATGCTCGCATTACAGCTGTGCACAATAACCGACCACCGATCATAGATATTGGCGAAGGTGATAGTGTACTTCTTTCTGAGTTTGAAATTACTGGAGAGCATCTCGACGGTAAACAGTTACAGCTGAATCATCTCACATTTACTATCGCACAAAAAACCGGTGTGCTGATTTCAGAATTCTCTCTGGGTGCTCTGCACTCCACAGCAACTGTGGCGTGTTCTACAGAAGGCGTACAAATTATTAATTGCCTCAATATTCCTGCAGCTGTAGGTATGATCGAAAATGGATCAGTCACAGTGCAGCTTTGGGGAAAACTAGAAATAGATGACACAGTTGCAAACCCAGTACTGCAAATAGACCTGCAAGATCCTGGTCGCATTTCTACGAGTATCGAACCAGGAGAAATGGGACACGTCAGATGGAACGATGGGCAAGGTTCGTATAACTGGGTAGAGCTTCCAGCGCCTGTAGCGGAGGGGAGCATTTGGAAATGAAATAGGGGAAATTTTTCCCAAGCCCCTAATTACATCAGTGCATTTTTAATATCTTCTGCCATATCAGCAGTCGCTTTTTCTGCTGCTTCTTTCCAGTCTGGTCCGCTACTTGCAAAGATGATATCGCGAGAAGAGTTGACTATTGCTCCTGTACCGTCGGGAATAAATCCACCGAGTACATCGGCCGCTCCTCCTCCTTGCGCGCCGTAGCCGGGGATTAAAATGGGAACATGCGGCATAAGAGTACGAAGATACTTCATCTCTTCTGGGTACGTAGCTCCAACAACCGCACCGATGCAGGAGAGATGAGACTCTGGGCCACAATGTTGAGCAGCATGTGCTTCAACCAGTTGTGCTAAGTGTTCGTGTACTGCTTCATCACCACAGGGTAAATCTTGTAGTTCTCCACTGCTTGGGTTGCTTGTTTTTACGAGGACAAAGATCCCCTTATTATTTTTGTCACACTGTTCTATAAACGGATTGATACCATCAAACCCAAGGTATGGGCTTACTGTTAGAGCATCAATAGGACTGAGTTCATTGAGGTAAGCCTGCGCATATGCTTCACAGGTCGAACCAATGTCGTTGCGTTTTCCATCGGCAATTACTAAAAGATTTTGTTCTTTTGCGTACGAACAGGTTTCCCAGAATACCCGCATTCCTTCCCATCCCAGTTCTTCGAAATAGGCCATCTGTGGCTTTACACAGGCAGCGGTATCCTTAACAGCATCAATAATACCTTTACAGAATGTCAGCATTCCTTCTGCATCTTGAGAAATACCTTCTGGAAGTTTAGAAACGTTTGGGTCTAATCCTACACAAACAGGCGATTTCTCCTTTGTTGCGGCCGTTAGAGAATCTCCGAAGTGCATCGAGAGAAATGATAAAGGGAAATTGGGAACTAGGGAACTAGGGAACAAGAGTTTTTCGATCCTGAGTATAAATTAATCCAGATAGCAGCTTTCCTACTACATGACATCGGTTGATAGCACGATTGATTTCTTCAAAATCCCCTAGCCCTAATTCAATAGCAACAAGAAGATGGGCTTGTATTTCAGTACATGCACTTCTGCAGATCATATAAATCCTTCGGCAAGATTTGCGGAAATACTTGTAGAAGCTCTTCTTCATTGCGGATGTTAATCCAATTTCCCTAATAGCTATTTCCCAACAATACTTTGCCGATATTGAAGGGCCTCGGCGATATGCCCTGCTTCTAGATTCTCTACATTGGCTAAATCGGCGATGGTTCTCGCTACTTTAATCGTGCGGTGATACGCCCTAGCAGAAAGACCAAGGCGACTAACTGCAGTACGCAATAGTTGTTTTGAGGTTTCATCGAGAACGCACAGTGTATCAATATGTTTCACATTCATTTCTTTATTCGTTGATATTGGGAGATCTTTAAAGCGAAGTGCTTGTCGCTGTCTGGCACGGATAACGCGATCAAGAATGATCGAAGTGCGCTCTGCATTTTCATCAGGCTTTTTTTGAAGATCTTCGATGAGCACTGGCTGTACATCAATTGTAAGATCAATACGATCGAGCAGTGGTTGACTGATTCGACTTTCAATTTTTTGCTTTGATGCACTGCTGTATTGCGGCGGGTTCATCGCAGCGACCATAATAAAGTCTGCAGGGAATTTTACCGAGCCATTAGCACGTGTAATGGTAATGGTTCGGTCCTCGAGCGGCTGACGCAGTACCTCCAGTACTTGTGCGGGAAATTCTGCAAGTTCATCAAGAAAGAGCACCCCTCTATGCGCTAGGCTAATCTCTCCTGGGCCTGGTGTTTGTCCACCGCCAACAATACTCACCCCCGAAGCGGTGTGATGCACAACGCGAAATGGACGCTTCGCAACCAATGGGCTATCGCTTGTGAGTAAGTTGGCTATCGAATAAATCTGACTCACTTCGATAGATTCCTCTTGTGTCAGTGGCGGCAAAATTCCGCGAAATGCTTTTGCTAGAAGTGTTTTTCCAGAACCGGGTGCTCCACTCATCAGCACATTGTGTCCGCCTGCTGCGGCAATTTCGAGTGCACGTTTGCAATGATCCTGTCCGCGTACATCTGCAAAATCAATGAGATCAGTATCCTCTTCTTCGCTAGTAGCTGGAGGCGCGATAGGTTGTGGAGATTTTTCTCCATTTAAAATATCGACAAGTTCTTCGAGGGAATCGACAGCGACAACGGTAATCCCTGGGATAAGAGCTGCTTCTGCACCATTTGCTGATGGCACGACTATCGTTTCTATCCCCATATTTCTGCAGGCAATTGCCGCAGGAAGTACACCACTGATATGTCGCAAGCTACCATCTAATGCAAGCTCCCCAAGAAATGCCATCGTCTCAAGTTTTTTTGTATCAACGATGACTGCTCCGTTAATAATCAGCAGACCCAGTGCTATAGAAAGATCGTAACGCGGGCCCGACTTTCGTAAGTTTGCAGGGGCAAGGTTTACCGTAATTGTTTTTCCTGATGCAAGTTTAAAACCACTACTGCGCAGCGCCATATGCACGCGTCGCTTGCTCTCCTGCACGGCGGTGTCACCCAGCCCTACTATGTAGAACTTCGGTTCTTCACCGCCGCGCACAGCACCGACTTCAACAGTAACCCTTTCACTCTTTAACCCGATACTCTGAAACGATGTCAGTTTTGTAAGCATGGGCAGAGTGTACTTGTGTACACCTTTCACTGTCGATACAATCGACTGGACGTTCGTACACCTTTGTTATGAATCATATTCAAACTGGAACACAGGGGGAATCGCTAGCCGTAGCGTATCTTCAGAAGTATAACTTTAAGATTTACGATCGCAATGTGCATCTTGGTCGCGATGAAATAGACATTATTGCCTACGATCAAGAGGCGAGAATGTTGGTATTTGTCGAAGTAAAAACACGGTCTCGGTACGATCCAGATTTTTTACCTGCACTCGGGGTTACTCCTCGCAAAAAACGTGCATTGCGCAGGGCTGCGTGGAAGTGGATGCAGCAAAAAGAGTTCGACGCACCGTGGCGGATCGATGTGGTTTTTGTAATCGGATCACAGGTATTTCAGCATGTTCGACAGATACACTAGTAAATATAGAAGTGTTGAAATTCTGAAATGAAGAAAATTTTCAACATTGCTTTATTTCAACATTTCTATGGTTCACCAATGACTCACCACCACCCCACCCCCTAGTTGGAGTGCTGCTTTTGCAGGCCAACGGTCCATATCTTCGCTATCTTTCGATTGCATCATCTCGTCCCACACAAACTTTTTATCTTTCCCCTTAAGGAAAAATATTTTTCGATCTGCACTCCCAATAATAACCATCGTCGTAGAGATGCGATCACGTACGGCGAAGTCATCCGTCGTAGTGTGAATAACCAGTCTGTCACCGTAGCCTTCTGTAGGCACAGGAGGGAACAGTGATGCAATGTGGCCGTCGCTACCAAGTCCGAGTGTGACAATATGAGGAATACCTGCAGATAGCATGCCTGCAAGCTGTAAATCATAATGATGAATACAGTCATCCAGAGGTTTTGCAGTATCAGGAAACAGAATGTGATCTTCTGGAATAGATGCATGTTTCAGCAATGTCTCTCGTACAAGTCGTTGGTTACTCTCTTTATGAGTCGCAGGGACATAGCGATCATCAACAAGAAAAATAGAAACCTTCTCCCAAGGAATCGCACATTTTCCAAGCCCTTCGTAAATGGGTTTTGGAGTAGAACCACCAGAAAGACCAACGATTGCACTGCCAAACTCATCGATACTTTGATGGATGCGTTCAGAAAGTATTCTGACACTTTGTGTGACAAAGTCTTCGTCGGATGCCGCTTGTATGTGATCGTATTGCATAGGAATATTAAAACCATTCAAGCCCATCTTTCTGTATCCATTGCTGCGCAGCATCTGGGCCTTTGGTACCTTCTTTGTAGGTATGTAGTGGAGTATCAGAAGCATCGAAATATTTCTGTACAGGGTCTATCAGCCTCCAAGCAGTTTTTACTTCATCAAAACGTAAGAACCAGTGACGCCTTCCGTGGATCGCTTCTAAAATCATCAAGCTGTGTTCCGGTAAACAGTCGCCAACACACACCAGAGGATCCTCTAAAAGCAGTGACCGAAATGCCGGTTCCGTTCCTCCCATTTTGGTCTGCAAGTGCATACGCATGCCCGCTTCTCCTTGCAGGATAATATCTAAACGGTTCGGGGAAGACCCTTCGCCTACAGGCCTCGGTTCTTGGAACTGAATACTGATACGCGTCTCTTTCTTTGCAAGCTTTTTACCACTGTGCAAATAAAACGGCACACCGTCCCACTTCGAGATGCGCGTCATCAGCTTTAGACATGCAAACGTATTTGTGCGAGATCCTTTTTCTACACCGTCTTCATCTTGGTAGCCGCTGTACTGCGCTTGTAAAGCTATGTCCCCCATATTCGTTGCAGCAGGGAGATAAAACCGAGAGAGTGCATCTTCGCGACCTGCAGCCAAGTCTTCATCACTTTGAATGCGCATGGTCAGCAGCGATGCCATCATCAAAAGATGCGATTGGAACATATCGCGGAATGTTCCTGCAGCCTCAAAGTACCCAGCCCTCCCCTCGATCCCTTTGTTTTCCATCGCGGTTATTTCGACGTGATCAATTAACGTATTTTTTAAGATGCGTTCAAAGATAGGGTTTGCATATCGCAAATAGTAAATATTACGCACTGCTTCTTTGCCGAGGTAGTGGTCCAGCAGATAAATTTCATCTTCCGCAAAACATCCAACCAATTGTTTTTTAATTTCTTCAAAACTTTCGAGGTCGTTTCCGACAGGTTTTTCGACGATACAGCGAAACGGAATTTTTCCATCATGAATGTTCCCTTCACATAAATTATGCGAAATTGTACCAAATACCGTTGGTGGAACTGAGTAATAGGCTAGACGTACCAAATCCCCACCCCCCACCCCCCATCCCTTCTCAATGCTTGATATCCGTTCATTAAGCTTTATATAATCTTTAACGTTATCGTACTGTCCTTGGTGGTAGTACACGTGTGACATAAACTCTTCCAATGCCGGTTGCGTCACTTCGATCATATGCTTACGAATGGCTTCTTCTACTAGAGTTCTAAATGCAGCATCATCCATGTCACTACGAGCAAAGCCTACAATGGCATAGTCTTTTGGTAGGCGTTTTTTCAGCGCTAACACGTAGAGCGCTGGATACAATTTTATTTTTGCAAGGTGCCCAGATCCTCCAAAGAGAATAAAGGTAAACGGTTGTGAGGTTGAGATTTGACTCATGTCTAGATTGTAGAGGAAAAAGAGCTAAGAGCTAAGAGCGAAGAGCAAAGATATATAAAATATAGTATATTGTGGCTAATTTCCCCTCAATACTATGAAACTCGACGTCAAAGCATTCGGTCTCGCCCTCGGTATCCTTTGGGCAGCTGCGTACACAATTCTTGCAGTACTTACCATGGTAAATGGTTACGGTGTGGACATTGTTACGTGGATGAGTAAGTACTACGTTGGTTCTGGTGCTACTCCTGTAGGGATTGTTGTTGGTGCTGTTTGGTCATTCGTAGACGCTGGAGTTGGCGGCGCTATTTTGGCGTGGCTCTACAACAAGTTCGCTAAATAGGACTGCTTGAATTTCACTGCAAAAAGAGTATGTTTGGCGTATGTCTTTTGAGGTTCCACACAGAGATATACCCCTTGGAGATAATGGAAGATCAATTATTAAGCAATTACGAGGTTCAGGGGCGCATGCAAATGATGGTATGCAGCCAAAAGATCTACTGGAGCATATATGTCGTACGGATGGAGAAGTTTCCAATAAGCCAGAAGCATGCCCAGGCATAGATGTTGCTTTATGTGCAGGAGGATTAGCGTTTAGCAATGAAGTATGCGGTAAATGTAGAACTCTCTTTCTGGAAAATATGAGAAGAACAGGGTGATCATTTTCCGTAATAAGTTCAGGAGCTTGGCAACACTTGGGAAGGAACTAAGAAGTCTAAACTCAAATGTTCACGTTCATTGTTGTAGTATGGTAACCAATCGTCAATAGATTGCTGATATTCTTGTGGTTCCTGTTTTATGTAATACAGACATTCTTCTTTAATTGTACGATTAAACCGTTCTAAATGAGCATTGTCATTGGGTTTTCGTACACGACTATGACGATGGGGTATTCCTGCATGAGATGTAAACCATTTGGAGAACTCTGGTCCATGATCTGTCTGGAGCATAGTGAATTCAAATGTTGATTGTATTTGTGCCTGACGAAGAAAAGAGACAGTTATACCTGCAGATAGCTTCTCAGACACCCATGCATGAGCCCATCTGGAGTACACGTCAATTAATGTGTAGATATAGAAACGCTCTTTTGTTTGAAATGGTTGAATGTGAATCGTATCTAATTGCACTAGTGCTCCTGGATATGCTGCAACTGGGCGTGGGATGGGATGGTGATATTTCTTCCATTTGCTCTTTTCTCGTAATACACCTGCTCGTTTCAGAACTCGTTTGACACTACTCAAACTAACAGAAATGCCCATCTGATTTATTTGATAATGTACAACTTCTGCACATCGATGGCGTTTGAGACGTAATTCTAGAATCAAATCAATGGTTGATTGTGGTAGTGCATTTGGCTGTGTATGTGGACGTGAGGATTGTGTTGGAATGGTCATTCTTCCATCATCTGGGGCTCTTGTAACCCATTTACTAATGGTAGAGACGTTATAACCGAAATGAAGGGCAACAGAACGCATAGAATGACCTTTTCTGACCATTTTTACTGCATCCATACGTACTTGTGGCATATGGGGATTTGATGTGTAGGGCATGTACCTCATGATATAGCGAGGTGTTGCCAAGGTGTTGAACCATTACGACCACATTGACAAATGTATAATTGTATTATAAAATATAAAATAGGTTTTTGGTCTTTTTAAGAAAGGAGGGCAACATGCTCTCGAGAGTAATCGAGACGTACCTGATCCTCTATGCGATCGGGTACATGATTTACGTCCGACCCACGTTGGGTCGAAGGATGGAGTCCACTCGATGGGTGGACAACGCATTCTACATGAGCCTTTTCGTTTTGGCGACGATAAGGTTCGTCGCCGCCTCGTGACAAAACCTAAACGCGTCAGCACAGCAATGTGTTGGCGCGTTTGCATGTCGATCCGGCATCATCGGCGTGTTGTTCGAGGATGTCATCGCCGAAACATTTCGATCATCGCACAGGGTGGCGGTTTCGTTTTTGGTCATCAAACATAATAGTCATGGGAAGAATGTACGTCTCATGACTCAGTTCAGGCTCATCTTGCGTTAGAAATCGAGAGGTATTTTAGGCTCATCTTGCATTGGATAAGTCATTTTCTTGATTTTAGCAAGAAAGTACGTATAATCCCCATTACATCATCGTTTCTATCCTGAGTAGCACAGAGGGAACCAGCCCGTTGAAGTGCTCCCCAACCCCCGATTTTATGGCTTGCCCTGAGTGAGCGCAGCGAATCGAAGGGTGGGAAATCTGGCCCCTTACGGGGGAAGATAGCTTTAGATCTACACTTCTCTCTACAAGGGAGGTGATGTTTCCCTAATCCCTAACCCCTCATCTCATGTCCTACTTCTTCACTTCAGAATCCGTAACCGAAGGTCACCCAGATAAGATCTGTGACCAAATCTCCGACGCTATGCTTGATGCCGTCTTAAAAGACGACCCTACAGGAGCATGTTGTTGCGAGTGTTTCACCACAACAGGACTTATCGTTGTTGGTGGAGAAATTACGACTTCAACCTATGTTGATGTGCAGCAAGTAGCACGCGATGTTCTTAAAGACATTGGATACGATAACGCAGACTACGGAATCGACTACAAGAGTTGTAGTGTCTTAAATGTCATTCACGAACAGAGCACGCAGATAGCCCAAGGAGAAGATGAGGCAGATGGTACACACAAAGCGCAGGGTGCAGGAGACCAAGGACTGATGTTTGGGTATGCGTGTAACGAAACCGAAGAACGTATGCCACTCCCTATAACTCTAGCCCATGCATTAGCACGTCGTCTTGCTGAAGTACGCAAAAACGGTACACTTTTGTACTTGCGTCCAGATGGTAAGAGTCAGGTAACAATCGAATACGATGAAAACGATAAACCATTGCGCGTCGACACGGTAGTGCTTGCCGCACAGCACGATGAAGGAATCTCTCAAGAAGAAATTAAGGCAGATCTCCTAGAGCATGTTATCAAGCCGGTATGCGGAGAGTATCTTGATGCAAATACAAAAATTCTCGTCAATGAAACAGGTGCATTTATTATTGGTGGACCACACGGAGATACAGGACTTACAGGTCGTAAGATTATTGTCGATACCTACGGTGGTATGGGTCGCCATGGTGGAGGGGCTTTCAGTGGAAAAGTACCAAACAAGCAAGACCGTTCTGGTGCATACATGGCACGCTACATTGCCAAGAATATCGTGGCCGCAGACCTTGCAGAAAAGTGTGAAGTACAACTGGCGTATGCTATCGGTTATCCAGAGCCTGTGTCTGTGCACGTCACAACATTTGGTACGGGAACAGTAGAAGATAAAGTTATCGAGACGGCAGTAAAGTCTGTATTTGATATGACGCCTGCAGGCATCATCAAAAATCTTGATCTTCGTCGCCCAATCTACCGTGCAACTGCAGCTTATGGTCACTTCGGTCGTCCAGAATTTAGCTGGGAGAATACCGATAAAGTAGCAGCTCTTAAAAGTGCTGTTGCCGAGAGTAGTGCTGTAACCTCTTAATCCTTATGGATTTTCGTGAGACTCCTTCCATCAAAGGCTTACAGCAAATTGTGCAGCAAAGGCACTTGCCTGATACACATGGAGCTCGACGATACTTTCTCTTTCTGTCACAAGGTCATTCCACTACTCATCAGTTCGTACAGGAGTTAGGAGTCTCAGTAGAGCAACCGTATCTTGATGATTATGTAGGTGTCGATAGGTGGCTAGCAATGATGGATTCGTTATTTGGAAACATGCCATCAAACCTAAATACAACAATGACAATTGGATGGGTAACGAGACGGTTCATTGCATTAGGTCTCACTGAGGCTGTCGTAGAAGAATCACAAGTGCATGGTGGTAATATTTCTTCAGAAGTTGCTGCAATTGTAGGGAGAAAATCATCAGGTCATCATGGGATGCAGGGAGGTTCAGGACTTTCGTACCATCCGAATACTCCTTAATAATCTGCGGGTGAGAACACCCGTTCTATCTCCGTTCCCGGATAATAGTACTCCAAAATCTCTGTATACTTCTTCCCTTGATTTGCTTGCCCCTCTGCACCACAGCCGCTCATTCCTACTCCGTGTCCACGTAACGTCATACCTTTACACCACGGGTCTGGTTTAGACACGAATACTTCGGCAAATGGAAAGTTCTTCCACCCGTTTTGTGCAGGGCTTCGTGTGTGTCCATCATCACTGCTAAAGTATGCAGCCTTCACAATCTTGTTGTCTTTCATAAGGACATTGTTCTTTGTATCTAAGACAGACTGCACCCATTTGGCATTATCTTCTTCGTACATCACACCGCTATAACTCTGAAAACTCGCACCCGTGTCACTACCGTGATACGGCTTGCCGGGGAACTTGATATTACCCGGTTGCATGTAGTGCGCGGCATAACTGCGTGCGGCAATGGTGAATGCTTTCTGTTTCTCTCTTGGCTCTGTATCGGGCTGTTCGGAAAGTCCGGCCATGTATTGTTCCAGTGGAAGATCATTAATCAACACGATTTGCCCATCGACAATTGCACATTCAATCACACCACGAAATTTGTTCCACTTCGTCTTCCAGCTTTGTACGGTAAGTATGCCGTTTCCTGGGTCCATACGTACTATTCCCTCTCCCAATGTTTGTGATCCCGAAACAGCGACACATTGATTGCCGTCTTTGCCAAATCGAACAATTTTTGCACTGTTGCCGTTTACATTCGCCACAGTATCCGAAGAAATTTCTGCGGTGTTTCCCGTGTAACTTAAGCGGATGCGAATGTTTCCCTCGTCAGTTCTATGCAATGTCGTGGGTGCTTGGTTGTTTCTTGCAGGCCGATAGAGCGTACCAGTTGGTCGCATAGGTTTTTGTGAGGGGCTGCGTTTGCGTTGAATGTTTGATGATGTGGCAAGTTGTTCTTGGTATTGCGCGACGCGAGGATTATCGAGACGCTCCGCCGTACGAATCTGCCGCTTTGTTCTGTAAAACCTACGCGATAGCTCTTGACCTGCTTGCTCTAAGCGCGTTGTGAGACGTTTTTCAGACTGATCTTTGTAGTCCTGCTTTTTGGCAATCTTTGGAAACGTTACTCCCTTGGTAAAGTCCCCAGCAATCACATTACTTCGTACTTGCGCGATAGCATTGCTCATATAAAACCCAGGACACTCTGTAGATATCAGATCTTTATGGCGCAAAATCGTACGGACATTCTTGCCGTGATACGACACATTGCGATTGAGGTTAATATCATACATGTCTCCCAGGTGCCCGAGTAGCCATTGTAATGATTGAATCTGTTGCTGTGTTGGTTGCTCTTCTTCGAAGTTGCCCATGAGGGCAACCCCTACAGTACCAACGTTTCCACAGTACACGTGTCCACCGACTACATTCTTTCCGCCGTTACGCCCTTCGTAGATGCCTCCCTGCTCATCAACAATATAATGGTACCCAATGTCTCCCCAGCCACGACTGTTTGCGTGGTAGTCGTATAGTGCGCGCATACGCTCGACAGCAGGCCGAGCATCTCCTATAACCTTTTGTGCTGTGTGATGCACGACAAGTAAATTCACAGTCGGAGAATACCGTTGTGCCCATCGGTATTTTTCACCAGAGGCATCATGCGTAATGGTTTTACTTGTTATAAAGTCATTTGGATAGTTCACCTGATTCATCTCACAATCATCTTTACGGTTGCTACTAGAGCTGCCACTCGTTGCGGCTGTATCCGTACTGCTGCTTGGTATATCACTGCGTGCTATTTGCGAACCAGCTATAAGAAAATGCTCATCCGCTCCCCAGTCTGTTCGGCTGAGTATCCTCGGAGACCGGTAAAATTGCACCGCTGCCAGTTTATACGTTGCCGGTTCTGTGCTGACACGAATAGGGTGCAGACGTATGTTCGCTAGTTGTCCGCGCAATACGACAGATGATGTGGGCTCGGCAAACATTACGAGGTCACTTTCCATCAGTATCGGATCAAATTCTTTTTCGATCGCAAAGCGATGCCATCCGTCACCTGTATCAATCATCACTACTGCGTTATCATGCGGAAGTCGAACGCTGAGTGCATCGATAGGCTCATCAAAGTGAATCGTTTTCTGTGAGGCAATAGACCCTGAAAGTAATAAACATACAAATACCAGCGCGGATATTCTTACCCACAGACGTGCCAGTACAGATCCAATATATTTTTTCACAGAGACATTCTACATGCTTAGAACCTTCTCGTAATGCTCAACCATTTTCTCAAGCGTAAACATCTCTAGTGCTGCCTTCTCTCCAGCAAACCCCATCTTTGCTCTTGTCTCTGTATCCTGTAAGTGATGCAAAGCCTTTGCGAGGGCTGCACTGTCTCCTGCAGGAACGATGAAAGCATTCAATCCATCATCGAGGTAGCCTGCTATACCGCAAGTATCTGTACAAATAACAGGAATGGCACGGAGCATCGCTTCGGCTACGACCAAACCAAACGGATCCTCTTTGCGTGACGGTAATACCAATACATCGATCTCTTTATAGATAGTATTTATATCAGGAACTTCTGCTTTTACCGTGACGTTTCTTGATTGCTGAATATATTGGTCGCCTTTTCCATTAATCAGCAGCGTTACATCATCCACATTGCCTATCGCCTCAACAAGCACATCAATTCCCTTCTCTTCGGAGAGCCTTGCAATACATCCGACGCGAAGTGTTTCATCAAACGTGTGTTTTACAAAGTCTGTAGGTGGTAGCTCCACACCATTGGGAATCGCGATGACATTTTTATACGCAAGGTTACGAAAAATATCTGCACTAAGATCAGACACACAAATAGTAGTGACGTGTTCACTCATCTTTTGTAGGTGTCCAAGAGAAGGGTTTTTGGCAAGCCAATCGTCAACAGTATCGTGCTCTATCCAGAATACTTTGATCCCTTTTTTAAGAGCCAACGGTGTCATCAATATCTTTTCACTTAAACTCAGCATGCAGATCGCATCGACGTTTCCAATGTTCTTTAGTGCTTTATGTAATTTCTGTTTCATCGCCACTTTTCTCCAATAGAAACTTATGGCATCCCATTTGGTCACCGGAGGATTTCCTATCACCAATTCCCTATTCCCTATTCCCAACTTCTTGCATCGTGTAAGAAGTTCTGGGCAACTTCCCAAGAGCTGCACTTTGTGCCCACGCTCGACCAATCCCTGCATCAGACTGGTCGTCTGATTTTCTGCTCCACCATTGGCGGAGGTGTAGGGGAAACGGGTAAACAAGATTTTCATGCTTGTATTTTAACCTAGATCAATTCAGAAATGTTGAAATGTTGAAATAAAGAAAATTTTCAGGATTTCAGGATTGCAACATTGCTTCATTACTTTTGCTCCAAATTCTTTATCAGATCTTCAAGCTTCTCCATCTGCATCCGCATCTTCTCAATTTCCTCTTCCATACGTTCCTTTTCTGCATTAGCAGAATCTACAGTAATAGAGCTACCGATAGCTTTGTGCACAGAGCCAAACATGCCATGCCACGATGTAGCGACAGGAAGCATAAGCGCAACGCCAATAGTGAGTGCGATAGCCTTTGGTACGGAATCTCTGTTGTGAGCCATGAGGATATTTTTGTGTACGAGTATTATTATAACATATTTTCTAAAAAAAAGAAACCAAGGAATCCGAAGAATCCAGAGAATCCTAGGAATTTTGCCACTCTAAGAGTGTATGCATCACGGATGTTACGACTTCCTCTTCTGCCAAAGACGTACAAATATACGCATCAGAGCCTGCCTCCTGTGCTTCTGCCTGATATCTATCGGAATTACTCGAACTCGCCATGGCAATCTTTGCTTGGGGTACCTTTTCGCGTAGATAGGCGATAACAGCAGGGCCATTCTCTGAGGGCATTTCGTAGTCGATAAATGCGGCTTCTGGCAGGTGCTCATCAATCAATTCTTTCGCATCATCCGTGTTTCTTGCGCGCATCACCGTACCTGCAAAACCAGACTTCTTTACCATAGCTTCCAGCCACAGAGCTTTGGCATCGGAGTCGTCGGCTATTAAAAAAATTTTCATAGTTCAAATGTATTACCCACTCTGCTAAGCCGGTGTGGACTGAATGATTTCATTTAAAAACGTACACACTTCGACCATAGATTTCTCGCTGCCATTGATCACATGGTCAAAGCCATCTGCATCCTCTTCTGTTCCTAAGAATACACTAATAATTGGCTCTTCTATCTCATGATAAATCCCTTCAAGCATATCGCTTTCTGGGCAGGTAATGATAATTCTATGGCCTTGTTGCCTCGCTTCTTTGGCACATTCACAGGCAACCATTGTCATAAATGCCATCTGAAAACCAAAGATATCATCATCGCTCATATCTTCCTCTTCTTCAAATTCCTGGTCTTGAATATCCTCGAGAGCCAAGTGGCGCCAGTCGTCATGGGCCCCAAGGAACTCATCGACAATGAGTGCTCTGGCCATTTCGGTGGATCCTGCAAGAAGTAAGAACATATCACTATATTATAGCAAAAAAGACCCTTCCTGTGGAGGGTCTGATTGTGGCTTAATCTTGCGAATCTAGTGATCGTATCTGGTATCAATAAACACTGCTCTCTCTCGTTCAAACAGCGTTTCAAGTGCTGTGCGTGCTTCAGCAAGAATAACAGCTTCTTGCGCCTGAAGATTGTCTAAGGCTTCTTGAACTTCCAGTTCTTCGATAATTTCTTTCAATTGATCCTCTTCTTCTGGAGATTTTACTTCTGGCAAGGTGAAAGATTTAGGTGTTTGAGTACTCATAAAGTGTGATGGGTAGGAAAAAGTGCGCCTATACTAAAGAGGTTGCTGCGCTAGTGCAATAACGTTCAACAGGATTGATTTTATGGCTTTCTGAAGAGCAAAACCTATCTTTCAATCACTTCTTGCCCATTCATATAGGGCCGAAGTACTTCCGGTATGGTAATCGTGCCGTTTGCATTTTGGTAGATCTCGATCAGAGGGATCAAAATACGTGGAGAGGCAATACAGGTGTTATTGAGCGTATGGACAAACTTCTTTTCGCCACCGTCGTCGTAACGAATGTTTAAGCGACGAGATTGAAACTCCCCAAGATAGCTACAGCTATGGGTTTCTCCGTAAGCATTGCGGCTGGGCATCCACGTTTCGATATCCTGCATAAATACCTTGCCCTTGCCCATGTCTCCCGTGCACACATCAATCACACGGTACGGCAATTTAAGTGCTTGCAATACCTCTTCGGCATTATTGCGTATCTCTTCAAAGAGGTTCAGCGCTTCGTCCTGGTCTGCTTTGCAGAGAATGACCTGCTCTACTTTTTCAAACTGATGTACCCGATACAAACCTTTTGTATCTTTCCCGTACGTTCCTGCTTCGCGTCGAAAACACGCACTGTATCCTGCGTAGCGCATCGGTAGTGCTTCACACTCTACGATTTCATCTTTGTGGTAACTGCAGACCGTTACTTCTGATGTTCCGATCAAATGCAGGTTGTCACTTTCCATATCGCCATCCTCGTTTTTTCCACCGACGTTATAGATCTGATTCTCATCTGCACCCGGGAAGAATCCTGTTCCCATAAAGCAGTCGTAGGTTGCCATGAGTGGTGGGCAAAACAATGTGAATCCTTTAGCATGGAGATGGTCCATCGTGTAGCGCATGACAGCTTGCTGCAGTCTTGCACCGTCACCTTTAAGGTAATAGTTTCGCGCTCCTGAAACTTTCGCTCCACGAGGGATATCAATAATGTCGAGTGCTTCACCTAGGGCAACATGGTCCTTTGGTTCAAAATCAAATGTTGGCAGCTCTCCCTCTTTGCGCACTTCGACATTTTCTTTATCGTCTTTTCCAACTGGAACACTGTCGAGTGGAACAGA
>JAQCIJ010000036.1 GCA_027592135.1 bacterium
TTCCGTGGATGTTTGCAGCACCTTCCACTTGGAGAGATCCAGAAGAAGCAAGAGTTGTCGCAGCTTGAACAATGGCTCCAGAGAGGGTTCCTGAGAATTGTGCACTTGCTCCGACGATATTGGCATTGAATGTAGAGAGGCCTGCAACAGTAAGCGTTGAATTGAGTACTGCTGAGGATTCGACGATGAGTGATCCTGATGATCGTAGTTCGTTCTGTGCATGAATAATTCTTCCTGATGCTGTTCCATAAATTTCGAGGGATGTTCCAGTAAGAGTTGCAGTGAGAGTGATGAAGTTGTTTGCGACAGAAATCCCCTGACCTGCAGAGAGCGATGTTGCAGCTGTCGTCCATGAGAGGTTTCCGTTGCTATCGGTTGCGAGGACTTTTCCAGAAGCAGAGCCATCGGAACTTGGGAATCTGTAGGTGACACCATTGATGATGAGACCGGAGCCAAAGGTTACCTCTCCCTGCAAGTATGAATCTCCTTCAACAGCCAAAGAACCCGATGCGGCAATCAGGCTGTCGGAGAAGATTGTTACTCCAGAAAGTGTCGTTGCGTTAAATACTGATGCTGAAACATTAAAGTAAAATGGTGCTGTGCTATCAGATCCACCAATGACGATATCATCTGTTTGGCTTGTCAGATGCGTTACAGAACCAAGGTCTGTCCACTTCGATCCTCCTCCACCACCTGGATTTTCCCATGTCAGGTTTCCGTCTCCATCAGTCGTAAGCACCTGTGTGTTACTTCCGTCTGCGGACGGAAAGAGATACGACACCGTATTCAAAATTAATCCAGAATTAAATCGTACGTCGTCTTCCACAATCAGTTTTCCAGATGATGTCAGGAGACCAACTTGAATCAGTTTCTGACCACTTGCATTTCCTGCTTCGAGACTTCCAGTACTTTCCAAAAGCAACGAATCGTATATACCAAGAGTAGGACCCGTAGCACCCGTAGCACCCGTAGCTCCTGCAGCTCCATCTGCTCCGGCTGCTCCATCTGCTCCGGCTGCTCCGGCTGCTCCACTACTTCCACCTCCTCCCCCACGACCGCTTCCTCCACCACGTCGACTGATGTAGCCCGATGGAAGTGATTGTACGTTTGTCTGGTTGATGAATGTCCACTGTGGAGTGCCATCGACAACCATCAACACTTGTCCGTTATCTGCACCACCAATCGCATCCCACACACTTGGTGCAGAGGCAAATAGTGGTCCTGAGTTTACCCCTGGTGCACTGCCGCGCAATTGCTGAGCAATCCACGGCTGCGTGAGGCGATCTTCTTCTGGGACCAATACGATGCGACGTGCACGTCGGTCTGCTGCACGCTTGAATACATCAGACTGCATACTCTCTCGTGTCTCTTGTGCGTTCGGTACACTCGCACCTACTATTCTTCCGCGTATTTGTTGCACCTGCTCCACCTGATTTATCGTTGCTGTTTCTAGTGTGATTTTCTGATCTCCAGAAACTTTCTCTGTAATTGATTCGATTGTTGGAGACTCCACAAACTGCTGCACACGCTGCAAGGTATCTTGAATAGGCTCTGGAATAGAACGCACAATCGTAGCTCTCAGTTCTCGCTCCTGCTTTCTTTGCAGAGCTCTCTGCTGCAATGCGCTAAGAGTCTCCGAAACGATCTTCTCGTACGCAACAGCAACTCCCTTCGCAAAGACCAACTCTTCTGCTTGCAGGAATAGCGGATAGTCGACAGTGTCGTAGACAACGTTTACCGATGTCAGTACTGGGAAATACGTTTCAACTTGTTCATCCAGAAGTACTGCCTCTTCGAGACGAGAGATATTTGCATTGAGAAACTGTAGCCCTTCGGGAGACGCTTCACCCGACAGATTAAATACCAGAAGTAGTACTGCAGTTAGAGCACCTGCAATTGATGTGCGTCCAGCGAGCTTCGCATGCTTCCTTGCAAACAGTTGCATTGCTTCTGCAGCACCTACCTCATATTCTGCTTGCGTGGCTGCAAAGAGTTTACGATCTGCAATGCGCACAAGGTCTTGTTTGATGAGACGAGCAGTTTGCGCACGAGAGTATCCAGTCTCATTTTGGATGTACTGACGAACAGCACCCTTGTTCTCACGTGGGAGTCTGTCATAATCAACTTGTTCTAAAACTTTTTCAACCCAGCGTTTACGATCAGCCTTCGAAAGTTCGAGTAACGATCCCACTCCAGAGAAATCGGATACTGCTTTTTGCAGTTGGTTGATTGAGCCCGGTAGGAGGTGAGAAATTTCTCGTGTCATCTTTATGTGTTTTTGTTGGAGGTGAGCCTCAGGCTCATTTCGGTTTTTTATAGAACTATCATCTGATTATAGCAGAAATACGGCATTTCTTCAATTGGCTAATTTGTGAAAATGAGCCTAGCGGATTAATCTAAAAATGGTACTATTACGGCATATGAATACTAAAACTCCCACAGCACTCGAACCATTCCTCGAAACCACCCTCGAAACCACAGATTTCGATAATTTAGGCGTTCGATATCGCGGAAAAGTACGCGATGTATACTTCCAAGAGGCTCAAAAGCGCCGAATTTTGATAGCTACCGACCGTCAATCAGCTTTTGATATTAGCTGGACGACTATTCCTCTTAAAGGTCAAGTTTTGAACCAAATTAGCCAGTGGTGGTTCAACCAAATCAGCGACATTATGGCGACCCAAGTAATTGCTACTCCAGACCCAAATGTGATGGTTGTCAAAGACCTCAAAATGGTCCCCGTCGAAATTGTAGTGCGGTCATATTTGACGGGTTCTAGTAAGACTGCCGTCTGGACAAATTACAACGAGGGAGTGCGAGAATACTGCGGAAATACGCTTCCAGAGGGGATGGTGAAGAATCAGAAGTTTGATGACATCATTGTCACCCCGACTACAAAAGGCGAAGATGATGAATTAATTGATGCAAATGGCATATTTGAGAAGAATCTTGCAACTCCAGAACAATGGGCAGAAATCGAGGAAAAGGCATTTGCACTTTTCCGCAGAGGGCAAGATTTGGCAGCGCAAAGGGGTTTGATCCTTGTTGATACCAAATATGAGATGGGATACGACGAAAACGGTGTTCTGACAATCGCCGATGAAGTTCATACGCCTGATTCATCAAGGTATTGGGTACAAGATACCTATCAAGAACGCTTTGAAGCGGGCCTAGAACCGGAGAGTTTAGACAAGGAATTTTTCCGACTTTGGCTACGAAATGAAGGCTTTGAATATGGTGATAAATCCACATGGCCGCAGATCACCGACGAGGTCCGCGTGATGCTCGGGGCGAAGTATATCGAGCTGTTCGAGAAGGTTACTGGGGGAACATTTTCGATTCCAGAAGACCCAGATTTGCCTGCGCGAATTCGTAAGAATTTGGCAGAGTATCAGGCCTAATTTTGGACTGTTTTTGATAGGTATTTATTGAACAAATTATTTGTTCAGAAAGTGCAACTCTCACAAACTTTCGAGTGGATTTTTCCACTATCATCTTTTTATGAGCCTCGTTTTCCACTGAATACTGGAACGGCTTGAAGTGACTAATACGATAAAATATTTACTATAGAGGCGAATAAAGCACAATGAGCCTGAGGCTCATTTATGAAAATACCGTTAATTTTGCACCGGCAATGCGATCCTCCAACCAGCGCCAATGCCGTGCTTTTCAATGAAGCCTGCATTCACTTCGAGCGCACTCATTGCAGGGCCAGATGAGGTATATCTGAGACATGGATCTTCGGTACATGGCACCATCGAATCACCACCAATGACACTCCCCCGTCCATCGAAGAAAATGATGTCTAAGGGTATGAATGTGTCCTTCATCCAGAAGGTAAGAGGCTCTGCAGAAGGAAACATAAAGAGCATCCCGTGGTCCTCTGCAAGTGACTCACGATTCATCAATCCTTTCGAACGCTCCTGAGCATCATCTGCTATCTCTACCGTGACAGAAAGCGCCTGTTTTTCCGGGCCTACAAGGGCAATTTTCTGTGCTCCAACATCTTCGTCCATTGGTGTAAATGCACATGCAGAAAGCAAAAATGCGAGGCTGAAAAGTGGAAAAAGAATTTTCATGAGGGAAGGAGGGATTTGATTGCCATTGTACGGTCGCTTGCTCCAAAAATAAAGCTTCCTGATACGAGATTGTTTGCACCGGCTTTTATGCATTTTGGCGCAGTTGTATCATCAATTCCTCCATCCATTTGGATCATCAAATCAGGAAATGCAGACCGCGCTGTTTGTACTTGGCCTAAGACATGGTCTATGAATCCCTGGCCACCAAATCCAGGATGGACAGACATCACTAAAAGCAGGTCTAGATCATCAAGAACATCACCAACAGTATCGATTGGTGTTTCGGGGTTAATGGCAATTCCTGCCGTGGCTCCTCCTGCACGAATTTGGGCGATCAGATCTTTACGCTCCTTTGTTTTTTTTACCGCTTCTGCGTGAAAAGTAATATTGGCAACATTGAGATCGAGAAACTCCTGCACACGATCTGCAGGGTTGCTTACCATCAAATGAATATCGAGGGGGAGGCTGGTTTTCAGTGATTTGATTACTGGTGCTCCAAAGCTTAAGTTTGGTACGAAGTGCCCATCCATTACGTCTACTTGTAGCCAATCTGCTGCATCTGCAATAGAGTCTACCTCCTCTTGTAGATGCGAAAGGTCAGCAGCAAGAATTGACGGCGTGATGAGGATTGAGTGATCTGGCATCGGTGAAGGGAATTGTAGCACAAATGAAGTGATAAGTAATACGTTATGCTTTGGATGTACCTATTACTCTTCACTTATTCTTCTTTATTCCAAATCCTCCACTCTCCGCTTATGCCTCCCGCCTTCGAAATCTGTTGTAAGGAAGATATCTACTAGAGTCTTCGCAGTTGCCTCATCCGTCAATCTTCCACCGAGGCTCATGGCATTTGCATTGTTATGTGCACGAGCGAGTTTTGCCGTCTCGTCAGAGTAAACAAGTGCGCAACGAATTCCTGTAACCTTATTCGCTGCCATCGCCTCGCCATTTCCACTGCCGCCAAAGACAATCCCTGGACAATCGTACTCAAGCATCGCCGCACACCCTTTTCGGATAATTTCTGGATAATCATCCCCCTCATCGAGTTCTGGATGAACATCAACGATATCGATTCCTTTCTCAGTAAGATGCATTTTGATAACTTCTTTGAGCTCATGCCCTGCATGGTCTGCTGCCAGTACTATTTGTTCGGGTTGTTGCATAGCCGGATAATAACTGACTATTCACCGATACTCAATTTATCTCTATACTTGAGCCACATGCGAAAATATCTCATCGCTGGCAACTGGAAAATGCATGATGCTCCTGAGGGAGCGTTCGATCCGAGTTCACCGTATCACACACATGCAAGCGTGGACGTAGTCGTCTTTCCTACGTACTTAGACCTACAAAGCTGTATAGACTCTAAGATCCTTTGTGGACCTCAGCATGGTCACACAGAAGCTCATGGAGCACACACTGGTGATGTCAGTCTTTCGATGTGCAAAAAACGTGGATGTCTCTATGCGCTTTGTGGCCACAGTGACAGAAGGGCAGAGCACAAAGAGACCAGTGAAGAAGTTGCTGCACAGGTAGTTGCTGCACTCGAATGTGGATTGCATCCTATTGTCTGTATTGGAGAAACATTGGAACAGAAAAATGCAGGAGAGACAGAAAAAGTACTCAAAGAAATGATCGCTCCTCTGCCTACAGAGTCCAAGATCACTATCGCCTACGAGCCTGTATGGGCAATCTCCAGAGGAGACCCGAATACCCCTGCAGCCACTCCAGAAGATGCTCAAACGTTGCATGCCCTCATTCGCAGCCTTCTTCCGGAAGACCGTCGTGAGCAAACACGCATTCTCTATGGAGGATCTATGAAACCAGAAAATGCTGAGAAGTTGCTGAGCCAGCCGGATATTGACGGAGGTCTCATTGGTGGAGCGTCGCTTAAACCTGATGCCTTTGCGCAGATAGTAGCAGTAGCATCGAACCTCTCGAAGTAGTGTATTAGCGCTCTACAAAGCTCTTTAAAGAAACCTCCAAAGATGGTTGTACTTCTTTTAGAGAGTAGTAGTATAGGGACGTACTTTTCCCCCAAAACTCATGTTAGATAAATTCGAATCTCCAGAAGCAAATCTAGATGGAGTTGCTGCACCACGTTCTGCAAAATTACCAGAATTTGATATGCAGTCTGTTTTAGACGGTCTCGACCTAGAAAACCTAGAAGGGGTTGAATAATATAGAATTTTATACAAAAAA
Organism: bacterium; assembly: GCA_027592135.1. Taxonomy (GTDB): domain Bacteria; phylum Patescibacteriota; class Gracilibacteria; order Peribacterales; family Peribacteraceae; genus UBA2170. The sequence goes on from JAQCIJ010000036.1 coordinate 6,282, forward strand.
CACCTCTCGCTGCGAAAGGTGTTTTTTTTATTACTCTGATTATTTCTTTACAACAACTGCAAAAGGATTTGCAGAAATCGTATTGCTGAGTTTTACGATAAAGATCGTTGCATACGCAGTCGTTGCACTCTGGAATATTGCTCCTGCAATTGCACCACCCATTTCAGACACCATGCTTACAGCTCCAACACCAATGCTGATGACAATCATAGCAAGCATCACCACGAGCGCAGAGACGATGCTATTTCCTACGATTTTGCCCCAGTATCCTTTGCTTCGTGCGTAGCTCAGACTTACACATTCGAAGACTCCTTTCTTCTCCTGTACGAGGATTACACTACTCATAATCAGGCGTGGTCCAATGATTATGGCAGGTATGATTCCTAATACTGGAATCCATGCGAATGAGCGGAGGAAACTCCAGATCCATACACCAAGCATAGGGAATATCAAAGAAGGGACCTTGCTCAAAGTAGCCATAAAGTCTTGCGATCCTTCGATCGCAAGGACAAAGTAGAATGTACTACTGATAAGTGTCAGTACCATCATCGTTAAAAAGAACAACCCAAACATCGGCAATGTTTTGCCTATCAAACCTGCTGCTGCATCTTCTAAGGCTTCTTCGTTGATTTCTCCATCGTCTCCAACCATACCCATCTTCATCATCATTTCCTGAAATGCCTCTTGGTCTCCAGCTTCAATACGTTCTGTTAGCTCCTGCATCTGTTGAATATTGCCAAATTGCTTTTCCATACTACCAATAGTTTTCTCAGCAAGAGCGTACTGCATACCAAAGAGCACGAGACCGAAGACGGCTGATGCTATAAAAATAGGGTTTTTGAACGTCGTAAAAGTTTTCCAACTTCCAGATAAAAGTGTTCCAATGGATTCAGTCATTGCTTAGGGGGAAAGTATGCAGATAGTGTAACAATAAAAGGTGCAGAAGGTACAGAGGGTGCAAAGGTATTCCTCTTGGATCAACGTCAAAAACGAATCCACATACCATTTCCTACATTTTTAGCAGCACCACCTAATTCCAGCATGGTCAGTTTTGCATTGATGATTGCCGTGCTTAGCTGCGATGCATCTACCAGATCTGATGTAGATTGTGGCATTGTCGAGAGTACTTTTAAGATACTTGCCTCCTCGTCATCTGCAGGTTCGTAGGTACTATGCGATACAGAGCCTGCTGCAGGCGCCAAAGATACAATACCAATCTCTGATAATACTTCTTCTGGCGTCTGCACCAGCTTCGCCTGTCCTCTGGTGATTAATTGATGACAGCCTGCAAAGTGATCGTCAAAGATTTGCCCAGGAACTGCAAACACCTCACGGCCGTAATCCAATGCAAGCTCTGCGGTGATACACGCACCACTTCCTTCTCCAGCTTCGAGTACCACTGTTCCAAGCGACAATCCTGCGATGATTCTATTGCGCGCGGGAAAGGTAAATTTGCTTCCTGATTGATCGAGTGGGAACTCACTGAGTATCAGTCCGCCATTTTCAATGATCTCTTTTGCAAGACCACGATTAGCCGAAGGGTATATATCTGCAAGGCCATGGCCGAGTACTGCAATCGTTTTTCCCCCCGCTCTTATTGTTTCTTTTGCGATAGCCGCGTCGATACCTGCAGCAAGCCCACTCACCGTTACCATTCCAGACCTAATGAAAGCCGGAACGAAAAAATCTACCACGCGTTCTCCGTATGTGCTCATCTCTCTTTTTCCCACACACGCAATTGTGGGCTCATTGACGATATCTAAAGAGCCCTTGTAGTAGAGAAAAACTGGCGGATCAGCGATCTGCTTTAGTCGAGCAGGATATGTGGGGTCTTCTATCGTAATCAGTGTTATTCCGCGCTTTGTAAGCTGCGCCTGGTATCCTTCTGGGTCACACTCATCCAATCTATTGAGCGCTATAAATACCGTCTCCTCTTTGCAGCCAAGTTCTTTGAGAAGTGCTTGATCGATATTCTGTAGTGCTTCATCGATTGATCCGAATTTTTCTACCAAAGCATCGTAGCGCTTTTTGGTAAGCACATTCAGCCACGAGAAGATAAGGGCGGTCTGCTGGTTCATGAGAGATGAGTGTATCAGAGCTTTATCCAAGCGTGTAGCGTAGAGCGTATAGCTTTGAGTAAAGATGAGATTTATTGCTATGGTAAGACAAAAAGTCAGTTCCAAATGCAAAGAGAACAGGTTAAAAAGAGCCCACGTAGACGTGAGCCCTGTATCAATACAATAACACTTACTACCGTCCTCCAGCTTC
>JAQCIJ010000037.1 GCA_027592135.1 bacterium
CCGTTTGTCATTATTCTTATCGACGACATGCTCCCAACAAAGGACACGGAGAATAAGAATATTCGGCTATGGGCATTTGGCATTCCTGCATTAGTATTCTTGGGCATTGGCGTGATAGGAAAAGTGCTTGCTGTATTTGTACTAAGTTACACAGAATCTATATTGCTAGCCTGTAAGGGGGTCTATTTTTACTTAGAAAAAATATTACTCCCCACCAGGCTATCTATGGTCTACGAGCAAATTACTCCGATAGGCATATTCCAAGAGGACTTTTTCTTTCCTGTGCTTATACTTATCGCCATTGCAGTTATCAGCATTGCCTCACGTGCATTTGGGAAAATAGTATCGTTTTGCATGATGTGGTATGCCCTAACATTACTTCCTAATCTTGGTAACTCAATAAAAGGGATAGAAAGCAGCATATACTATGCCTCAGATCGCTATGTATACATTCCGACAATAGGCATATTTTTTATGGTCGCCTGTGGCGTCGCATGGGCTATCGAACATAGCGCAAAACGAAAACAAATACTGATAGCTACACTTACAGTATTAGTAGTAACAGCCTATGGATTTGCTGCACATAACTATGCCAACTTGTGGCTTACTCCTAAGGGGTACCATGAACGAATAGCGAGGCTGTATCCAGAGTCATTGCTTCCTCGAATACTCATAGGGATGGTCTTGATACAAGAAGAAAATAATGAGGCCGCATTACCGCACTTTGAGAAAGCAGTAGAAAGAAAACCAGAGTACTCAATCCCCCGAGCACACCTAGGACTGACTCTTGTGAAAACGGGAGAAGTTGATCGTGGAATTACAGAGCTCGAAAAGGCACTCGAGATCAATAGCTCCCGCACGGACTCCTATGTCTATCTATCGTACGCGTACATGCTAAAAGGAGATGAACAAAAATCGCGAGAACTCCTCGAGGAAGCTCTAGAAAAAGACCCCAAGAACCCAAATATTCTCCAAATGTACGGAATACTCGAGTACCGTACAGGAAACCTCAAAAATGCAGAGAGGTACTTTAGAAGCTCTATTGCGTACGATCCAACCTCTATACAAGCAAAAGCTTCCTTAGCGCGATTGTTGAATGGTGGGTCGGGTGGGATTTGAACCCACGGCCAAGAGATTAAGAGTCTCCTGCTCTACCACTGAGCTACCGACCCGTTTCATGATCAAGTAATAAAACAGCCAGATTCTACGGATATTTATCGTTATCTACAACACTTTTCTTGCCTTGATTTGGCCAGAGGCTAGTTGTTCGAGGATTGCCACAGGAAGATCCTTATGCCACGCAATCGTATTTTTTTCACACTCGCCTTCTATTACTCGACCATGAGAGATGTCTTCAAACTGCGTATCAGATAATGCAAATCGAGTGAGATCTGCAAGCACATCTTTAAGAGGTAATACATCAACCCACTGTACATCATCTGTGGTCACAGCATTATCCAGTGTCCAGTCCCCTACTCGTGTACGCTTGAGTCCAGTGAGATATCCACCAACGCGTAAGCTAAGACCTAAATCATTTGCCAGTGAACGAATATACGTTCCACTTCCACAAGCAACTCTCAACTGCAGCTGCGGATACGCATACGAAAGAAGATCGCAAGTCTTAATCTCTACAGAGCGTGCTGGAAGATCTACCCCTTTTCCTTGTCGCATTTTTCGATAGGCACGTTCTCCTCCAATCTTTACTGCAGATGCAGCAGGTGGTATTTGATCGATACACCCTAAAAACCGATTACGAATCGACTCGATAATTTCATGATCAGTTGGATCACTGATCCCTGGATTTCGCGGAAACTCTTCTATCGGACCTTCGCGGTCATACGTTGCACTCGTTTTACCAAACGTAATGTCTGCGATATATTCCTTCGGCAAACTATTATAGAGCTCTACGACTTTGAGCGCCTTGGAACCTACAGCAAGCACCATCAGACCTGCTGCTGCTGGGTCTAGCGTACCAAGATGCCCCACCTTACGCTCTTTCAGAGCCTTTCGAACCATCGCCACAATATCGTGGCTAGTCGGGCCTTCTGGCTTATTGATAAGAAGAAATCCATGACGCATAGCGATGAGAGTAGAGTATCCTCTTCTATTGTCCACTATTTTGTTATACCATTACAAGTAACCCCCCTTCTTCCCCTATGACCATCACACCCACTTGGGATCTATTCATCATTGTATTCTTTGGACTTGTGGTGACCTATAGCTTTATCATAGGAAAGCATGAAGCAGTAAAAATAATCATTTCAACGTACATTGCTATTCTCGCTGTAGAAGGTATAGCGAATATTATTGCTCGTATTACAGGAGATTCCCGTCCTCTTCTTAATGTCATGGGCCTTAATGTAGACACCGATATCCTCACTGCAGTAAAGTTAGTCGTCTTTGTTGCCCTTATTATCTTTATAGCTGTACGCAGTGGATTAGAAATTGATTATAATAAAGATCCTGGTGGACCGATCAATGTACTACTCACAGGAATCTTTGGATTTGCAACTGCAGGTCTTCTGATGATTTCCCTGTTTATCTTCGTCACGGATGTTTCTATCTTAGATCCAGCAATAGAACAAAATGAAACAATTGCTGCCTTACTCCAGAAAAGCAGATTGATGCAAGTGATGATACTTAATCAAGACTTATGGTTTTCTCTCCCCGCACTCTTACTTATAGCAGTAGGATTTGTAAGTAGCGACTCTAGTACAGATGAGTAATTTCGTCAAGCTCCATTAGCTCTCAAAAGAAAACAGGGCTTGCATCACTACGGTACATTAAGCAACAATAGGATAAATTTACTGCTTACTTCTCTTTGTTTATGATAAATACACTCAACACGTACTCGCTCCGTGCATCATATGTTGCGCTTTCATTCCTTGCTGCACCAAAAGCATTCGCCGGCACTCCAGACATTTTTGGAGATGTACCAGACATCGGTGGTGTAGATGCCACAGATACTGATACAGTTCGCACAGCTATCCTGGATATTTTAGGTACTGTACTCAATTTCTTGGCTCTTATCGCTGTCATCGTTATAGTAATAGCAGGTATCCGACTCATTCTCTCCCAAGGAGAAGAGACCGAAAAAGACAAAGCAAAGAAGACAATCTTCTACGCAATAATCGGTCTTGTCGTTGTCCTTCTTGCTCAAGCAATTGTCGGGTTAATTGAAAGCGTTGGAAAGAACGTTCCGAACTAGTAGGACATACTTCACATAAAAAAACACCCTAGAGCGGGGTGTTTTTTTATGTGCGAAACGAAACTCCTGGCTCCATTTCTGGAAGCATAGAGAGTATATCCTTTTGAGCTTTGTTTTTGATACGCTCCTTTTTAACAAGATCACCAATAATAATGGCAGATGGAGTAACTTCGATAATATCTGCAACAGGAAGAGCTACTGCCCATCGAAAAAGCTTCTTAGGAAACAGCCACTCTATATGCATCACATCCGTATTAAATTGTATATCTTTACAACGACCAAGACGCACCCCCGACTCTGTACGTATCTTCTGACCAAGAACTGTACGTGGGTCCTGTAACAAAGATTGCAAGCGGATGCGATCTTCTGGAGGGGCTAGAACAGAAGCGTCACGCACATAGACACGCGTTCCCCAGCGAAGGATATCCGCAGAACTACAGAAAAGATCCTCTGTACCCATAAAACCTTGGGCATGCACCATAAATCCTTCAATCTTCCCTGTATCTGGATCAATCAAGATGCTAGAAATAACACCAAGAACACTATCGCCGCCCTCTTCCAGAACGGGGGTTCCTCTACAGGTATTAAATCGAATGTGCATGAAACCAGTGTAGCAGAAGGTGTAGAAACCTCAGTAATCAAAAATTAAGCGACAAATGCCTAAATAACTGCTATAATGAACCCATAATGCACCTATTCGCTGGATCTTCTCATCGGGAACTCGCAAAAGGAATCGCCAAGCTATTGGGGAAAAGTATCGGAGAAGTAACCCTCAAGACCTTTAGTTGCGGAGAGCGATATGTAAAATATGAGGATTCTGTACGAGGACAGGACGTATTTATTGTACAAACCGCTACACAAAACGTAAATGAAGATCTTATTGAGCTTTTTTTGATGTGCCAAGCTGCCAAGCTTTCCTTTGCAAAAAGCGTACATGTCATCGCTCCGTTCTTCCCCTACTCCAGACAAGATAGGGTAGCTGAGTACCGTGAGCCTATCTCTGCAAAACTCATTGCGCATCTCTTAGAAGAATCTGGGGCAGATCATGTGATAACACTCAATCTGCACTCCGATCAGATTCAAGGATTCTTCTCTATTCCTGTTGATGTCCTCGAGGCACAAGCAATATTTGCAAAGTACATACTACAAAAAAACCTTGTAAACCCTGTAGTGGTTTCACCAGATGCAGGAGGTGCAAAGCGTGCAAAGAAGTTTGCTGATCGCATAGGAGCAGAACTAGCTATCATGCACAAAACTAGACCAGAGCATGGCAAAGCCGAAATCCTCGAACTCATTGGAGAGATAGAGGGCCGCACTTGTATTCTGTTTGATGACATGATCGACACTGCAGGGAGTCTTATCTCTGCAAAAGATGCCCTAGTAGCAGCCGGAGCACATCCTGATATCTATGCTATTGCTACTCATCCTGTCTTTTCGTACCCTGCAATAGAGAGGCTCAAAGATGCACACTTTAAAGAAGTAATCGTCACCGACAGCATTCCAACAGATCCAAACGCGTTCGAAGGTCTCACTATTCTTCCTATTGCCCCGCTTCTTGCACAGGTTATTGAGCATGTAGAAAAAGGACAAAGTGTCACGGAAATCTACAATAAATAAGCCTAGTGTTAATAAAGAAGGATACTGTTATACTCTTTGCAACTTTCCCTTTTTGCTATGAAACTTTTTCTCATCAAATCCTGTAGTGCATTCTTTATAACTGCCCTACTGGTAACAACCATACCATCATCTGCTTATGCTGCGCGTGGAACTCTGCGTAAAACAGAAACTCGCTGTGAAAACACAGCAGGACGCGAAAATATACGTTGTAAGTATGTCAATAGTAAAACCGAGAGACTCAGATATTCAAACTCTCGCAATGGATACCTCCGTACGCACACACTACGTGAGAGGCGTCATGTATCAAAAAACCGACCATCAACAGATATCCGTCGTATTGGAAGCGAGGACATTGCACGGATTCGTCGCCATAACCGCGATGGTGGAAACGCACGTCGCTTGATAAACAGACGAGATGAAAACGCACGTGCAAAGTGTGAGAGTCTTGAAAGCACTGCAAAATACATGTGTATTCGAGCACAGACCAGAGCTTCAAACCGAGGAGAAACACGGTAAATGAAAATACGTCTAGCACCATATATTGCACTGTGCGTCCTTATTCTCCATCTGTCCCTTGGGATACGGGGGCTGTGGCAGCAAGATAAAAATATCTTCACCCAGCATCCTTTTTCGGATCCATTTTTACACTGTGTAGTATTAAGCCCATCAATTGAGGCTCTTCCACTACAGATGTATAGAGGATTAAGGAATACGGAATTTTCATCCAGAATCTACCTAGAACTACTTCCTGCATTTAAAGAAGGATTACAACGCTATTCGCAAAATGATGTCGAAATACGCTGTACCTCATTGAACGAAAATCCAGCTCGCCACTTTCCAATCTTGTAAGTATGACTTCTGATTCTCAAACATGGTCACAGTACTGGATGGCACAAGGAGATGCATGGCACCTAAGTATCTTTCGTATTCTGTGGAATATTTTTCATATTGGATTTGCTCTCTATATACTACGATGGACTCTTCTGGAGTTTCACTTACCAACATTGCCATACCCCAGCCTTCTTAGTATTTTTGCATTACAGTCATGGCAGTGGACAGTCTTTCTCACAGGTATACACTTCGTACTTGGTCTACTACTGCTCTGTGGATGGAACACACGCTTAATACAAGTGCTGATTGCCCTGTCTGCTACCGCTCTCTTCTTTCGGACGCTCTCTTTGTATCATAACCATTATGCTTTTTACCTCTGCATAACATGGTATATGACGTTGGTATCTAGTGAGCGATTCTATTCATTAGATGCATACCGAAAAAAGCGCCTGCTTACCAAATCGGACTTTTCTGTATGGCAACATCAACCTGTAGCGCTCCTAGGACAGAGGCTTATTCTATTGCAGTTAAGCTTGCTGTACATGTTTGCAGGGCTCAATAAGATGGATCCATCGTGGTTTGTGCGCTGGAGCCAGACACCAGAATTGATCTCATTGACGCAAAATTCTTTTGTTGCTGTTCTCTGGCAATACCTTCTTGATGCTAGAATCGCTTGGATTCCACTTGTATGTCTTATAGGGCTGCTACTCGTCCTCTCTGTAGGAGTATTTTTTGCTTCTCGATATCCACTCATCGCCTTTGTTGGTATAGGTATGCATCTCATTTTTGATCTCATACTACCCGTTATTTCGTTTACAGAAATGTGTAGCATTATTTGGTTATTTGCATTGTTTCCTATCAAAAAAAGAGGGCCACTTGGTCCTCTTTTTATTGATTGAATACTTACCAGTCTAAATCATCATCATCATCCTTAACGGTATCCTCTTCACGAGAGTTACAATTGCATTCACAGAATGGCTGGTTGCACCCATCGCATTTATCGCAACCGGACCCACAAACACATTCGCTGTCCATTGAAAGAAGGGGGAAGGAATAATACCCGTAATTATCGTCATTTTTTCTGTAAAAGCAATAGCAAATAAATGTCTTACCTAAGCAAAGAATAACAAAAGCAATGTACCTCGTGATCGTTCACCATTCCTGTCGCCTGCATAAAAGCATACAGAATAGTAGAACCCACAAAGTTCATCCCCCTCTTCTTGAGATCTTTTGATATCTGATCAGAGATACCTGTAGATGCAGGGAGCTCACTCATGCTCTTTCGGGCATTCACAATTGTCTTGCCATTAATAAAACCCCAGATATAGACATCAAAACTCCCAAACTCTTTCTGAATTTCTAAAAAAACCTTTGCATTACGGATAGCACTATCAATTTTGAGTCTGTTTCTGATGATACCCTCGTTTTGTAAAAGTTCCTCCACCTTTGTTGCATCGTATGCAGCAACTTTTTTAGGATCAAAGCCATCAAAAGCTTTCTTATAGTTCTGCTGCTTTTTAAGGACCGTAGACCAGCTGAGTCCCGCTTGAGCACCTTCGAGTACTAAAAACTCGAAGAGCGTCCTGTCGTCGTGCTGTGGCACTCCCCAGACCGTATCATGATACTCGGCATCCAAAGTCCCCTCTTTCGCCCATGCACAACGGTGTTTATTCATAGATTGATGATACCAGAAGCGGTGTGAGATGGTGTATGTGGAGGAGTTGAATGATTTTTATGCCTTATAAGTCTCTTCTTCAGATCTCTGGTGAATCCAATATAATACTGACCGTTTTTGAGCTTGAGGATGTAGACGTAGAACATAGCGGAGGATTGTAGCAGAAAAAGCCCCACTTCGCTCCTTGTTGGCATGCCACGCTATTGCCCCACGCCGCTCCTTGTTGGCGTGCCACGCGAAGCGCAGCCCATGAGCATACTAAAACTTCCACAAAGGCGGAGCTCTGCGGGGCACACTTCGCTGCGCGAAGTGTGGTGGGCGATGGAAGACTTGAACTTCCGACCTCGACATTATCAGTGTCGCGCTCTAACCAACTGAGCTAATCGCCCTTGATGTGAATGATATCCAACTTTTGTTATAGATTAGCAGAGGAAGCGAAGTTGGAAACTGCCTGCCTGCCGTAGCCCAGCCTAGATTACGAAGAATAGAGGGGTAGGTCAATGAAATACTAGCTATAGACTAGCTATAGACATCGTGATCCCCTACTGCGAGGAGAGCAACTTGGTCTGAAGACTACTTTCATACTATTTTTGCTGCAAGTTCGTCGATGTCTCCCTCTAAACTTGGTTCTTTGCGTGCCTGCAACACCGCTTCTACAGCTTTATCCTCGAGATATTTCTTGAGAGCCTGTCGTAGTCCTTCTGCCTTATTTGGTACAATACCTTGCTTTACAAGCATTTCTAGAGCTTCAAGAAGCTCTGCAGAAAGAGGAACAGATACAGTAGTCATAAGAGTAGTGGAGAAGAACGATATGATATTACTGCGATTTATTTCCGTAT
>JAQCIJ010000038.1 GCA_027592135.1 bacterium
CGTAGATGACTCCAAGGAATGCGGGTGGATATTTGCATAGAGCCATGTTGTGTATCACACAACAGGTAATGCATATACCGCAGCGCGGGCATCCCTGCCCGCAATAGTGAGTGGGGGTTTTCATTCGATCATGATAGAATTCAATCATGACCTCCATCCTTATCAAAGGCGGCACCGTAATAACTGCGGGACAATCTATGCGTGCAGATATTTTACAAGTTGATGGAGTGATTACAAAAGTTGGTGTGGTGGAAGAGGTTGCAGATGAGATTATTCATGGCGTAGGGTATCTGGTTTTCCCGGGACTTATCGATTGTCACGTGCACTTTCGCGAGCCTGGATACGAGCACAAGGCGACGATGAAATCCGAAGCGGCTTCTGCAAGGGCAGGAGGAGTGACGTGTGTATGTGATATGCCAAACACCAAACCGCCAACAACAACGATCACCGCTCTTAGCGACAAAGTACGTCGCGCTCAGGAGGTGACAGATTGTGACATCCGCTTTTTCTTTGGTGTGACATCGGGAATACATCTCGTAACTCTGAAAGATTTATGGACATCAAACTCCGAAGAGCTGCAGCACTTTAAAAAGTATTGTTGTGGCGTAAAACTCTATCTCGATCACTCAACAGGAGACCAGAAAATCGAAGAAGATCTGATAGACGAAGTGTTCTTGGCGTGTGCGGAATGCAAGATTCCCATTATCGCACACTGCGAAGACCCACAAATTAATAGTGATGCCAAAGCAGCAAATCAAATCAATGATGTTTCTGCACACTCTGCAAACCGACCATCAAAATCCGAAGCGATTGCCATAAAAAAAGCAGTCGCACTGGTGCGCAAATACGGAACGCAATTTCATGTTGCCCATCTGTCTTCTAAGCGAGGTCTCGAGGAAGTAGTCAAAGCAAAGGAGGAAGGCTTGCCCGTGACATGTGAGGTCGCTCCACATCACCTACTTCTCTCAACTCTCGATTATAAGACACTGGGGACGCTGTGTAAGATGAACCCCCCTGTACGTAGTGTTGCAGACAACGAAGCTCTCTGGCAGGCCTTAGAAGACGGCACAGTGGATTGTATAGCCACAGACCATGCTCCACACACTCTGGCAGAAAAGCAGGAAGGCAACCCCCTAGATGCGCCAAGTGGAGTACCGGGCGTAGAGACGGCACTACCTATTTTGCTCAATCGCCTAAAACCTGAGCGTATCTACGAACTGATGTTTGCCAACCCCAATAGAATATTTAACCTCGGCAAAGAAGATCTCGTTATAGGGTCCAAAGCAAACATTGTCATTGTTGACCCAACAATCAAAAAAAAGATTCATGCAGTAGATCTACATAGCAAATGTGACTGGACTCCATTTGAAGGAAGAGAGGTACGAGGAGAAGTGGTTCGAGTGCTGTAAGAATGGCCCCTTTTTAGGTTCCCGTTTCTTTGCATTCATCAGGACAGAACTTCACCATATATGCGTCTACAAGGTCTTCAAACAGCGCCTTAAATTCCTGTACCTTTTCGGGGATCTTCTGGTCATCTTTTCGTACATATAACCCTTGGTTTAATTCGATCTGAATACCCGGCACAAGAAACGGTGGAATGCGACGTCGGTGACAGTGGTGACCCAGAATATACTTTCCAGAATACGGAAAGTTGATCGCCACTTTGTATCCCCTCCCCTCAAAGAAATCACGGAAGAACACCGTGTGTTCACGTGTACACGAAGAGAAGTTCATGTTCCCTAAATTAATATCTGGGCGCTCTTTACCACTATCTTTTTTCAGCTTCGGTCCAAAAGGAAGGAACGAGTGACAGTCGAGAAGAAACTGTACCTTCGGAATGTGCTGCTCGAGTGCTTCATGATAGGGATTATGGTAATTCTTGATCAGTGCATCTACAACGTCTTGATCTGGCTCTACTTTGTACACACTTTTTTCATCCCATGTTGTGTGCACCATTACCCCTTCCGCAGCGAGTTCGTACTCTTTCGAGATGTCATCTGGTGCGCGATTTGGGTCGACAATAACGCGTGAGAAATTACTCTGCACTTTGTAGACATTATCGATATCAAAAATTTCGTCGGTATACAAATCTGTATATCCCAGCAATTCTTCGGCAGTCAGTGCGATCGTATCGGCTACTTCCTCGGGGACTGCAGAGCTTGCATGAGGAATGGAGACGAGAATAGGTCTTGGCGAGATAGATGCCATTAACGTTTACTGTATGTGTGTGTAAGCAGGTCCGAAGCGGGAAGCACTTTTGTACCATCGCTTGTTTCCAAAATAATATTTGTCAGGGTAAATTCTTTCACTGTTCCGGTGATATCTCTGACAGAAATTTCGTCACCGATATGTATCTGACGCTTGAGTTGCTGACAAGAAGTTGCGTTATCAATCACAGTACGTGCACCGAATGCAGAACCAAGACCGATCATCAAAAGGCCAACAGAGACAATCGTTACCACACCATTTAAGATGTAGTGCAGATTAAATCCAAGTTGATCAATCGCTGCAACAAACACAAAGATCAGCACCACAAGCTGTACGGTTTTACCGACAAACTTCTTGTAGGTGATATCCATTTTGTTGAGCGTCTGCAATGTGAGCATCTGCAGAAACTTCGCGAGAAGCATTCCAAAGATAATCATCAGCAGCGATGCAATAACCTGCGGGATGTAATTGGTAATAACCGCAAGACCCTCACTAACTTGCTGGAGGTGCAACGTATCTGCTGCGATCACAAGCGTGAGCAAAATCACCATCCAAAATACGAGCCAGCCTAAAATATCGCTGATACTTTTATGGATACCAATACCTTTAAGCATTCCTTGGAGCGGAGTTTTCGCAGCTAATTTATCGACGGCGAAGAATCCGAGTACCCAGAGAACAATGTGATGAATGAGGACTGCTACTACCCATCCGACGAATATAACGACAATGGCGAATAAAATCTCTGGTAGTAAATTCCACACCTTTTCGGATGCAGAGAGATACGACTCGGAGAGCATAAGCTGGAAGCGTTGAAATAGTGCATTCATGGGCTAGATTATAGCAGAATTACTCGTTTAGTGCGATAGGGAAAAATTCTCTGACAAGCATGGTTGACATTTTGGGGAATATTCGTAGAATGCCCGCACTATGCGACGAAATGTATTGCCTCAAAAGCGGCAGAGTCCAGCAGTACTATCTGCATCAGAGGCACTCGGATTCGCTGGCGGCGATGAGGGTGATAAGAGTCTGGCAACATCATTTATTGAGACAGAGGCAGCAATCCAACAGTCAATCGGAAGCATACAGAGAGAGGGGGCAAGCAAGACGCACTGTGTGTTATGTAAAAGTAAAATCCCTAAAGCAAGACAAGCAGCTCTACCAGGAGTGGAAACATGTGTTAAATGTGCTAAGGCACAGGAAGATGGCACACTCAATCTTGATGCACACGATGATGATACTGATGATCAGTCAGGAAGGGGTAACAGTAGAGAATGTGTATATGAAGTTGGAGACCAAACAGAAGACTCCAAGACATCGCATGAGCTTGAAAGAGATCTGTTTTAATAGATACATTGCGCCCAGGGATGGGCGCTCTCCAGGTGGTTGGTTTTTTAAACCTCTACAATAATCGGAATCACCATAGGCTCCCTATTTAACTTACGATCAAAGTATCTGTATAGCGCGCTATTTACACTTCGCTTGAGTTCTTTTCGATCGTTATTGCCTTTATCGAGTGCTTCGACGTATGCCTTCTTTGCACGTTCGACGACTTCTCTGGAAATCTCGTCTTGCTCAGATCCGTAAACGAGCCCACGCGTTAAGATATCAGGGTCTCCGACAAGGCGCTTGCTATCTTTGTAGACCTTAAGGACCACAACGACGCTTCCACCTTTGCTCATAATCTGACGGTCGCGGATAACACGCTGGCCTTCGCCTGCAGAGCCTCCGTTTCCATCGATGATAATATCCTGTACTTCGATTTTACTTTTACTTCTGCGCGCACCTCCATTTGCATCAAACTCAAGGATTTCTCCATTGCTCAGTAAGTGAATTTGATTATCAGCGTACCCAATTTTCTTCGCGAGTTCTGCGTGTGCAGCGCGCATAGAAGGTTCACCGTGTTCTGGGATAATGTGCTTCGGTTTAACGAGGCGGTGCATCAGCAAAATGTCTTCGGCGTTACCATGTCCGGTTACGTGAAGTGCTAACTCTGCATTCGTTTTCACGATCGCACCTTGTGCGTGCAAGTTGTTAATCACTTTTGCAACAGCGCGCTCGTTTCCAATAATCGGATTTGAGCTAAGGATGATCGTGTCACCTTTTTTTACACCAATCTGTCGGTGGGTTCCAAGGCCGATACGAGCCAGTCCTGCCATCTCTTCTCCTTGGCTTCCAGTCGTCAAAATAATCAACTCGTTGTCCGGGATTTTATCCATGCCAGGGCCAACTTTGCGGATCATTCCACGCGGTGCTTTTATGTAACCTAAGTTCTGTGCAATTTCGATATTGGTCACCATACTGCGACCCGAAACAAACACCTTTCGGTTATATTTCTTCGCATGTTCTATCACTTGTTGAATACGATTAAGCAACGAGCTGAATGTTGAAACAATTACACGTCCTTCAGCTTCGCGAATCAGCGTGTGGAGTGTTTCAGAAATATCAGATTCACTTTTACTGTGTCCGGGCTTGGATGCGTTTGTTGAGTCGGCAATAATCGCCAACACTCCTTGCTCGCCAAGCTGTGCAAGACGTTGAAAGTCTGCAGGCTCTTCGTTGATCGGCATTAAATCGAACTTAAAGTCTCCAGTATGTACCAACGTTCCGTACGGAGTGTGCAGCGCAATTGCTGCGGAGTCTGGAATAGAGTGTGTGACTTTTATAAATTCCACATCTACTTTTCCAAGACGGGTTTTTACGCCGTACTCCACACTATTAAGGCGACACTTACTGGTCAGCTTTTCCTCGTCCAAACGTTTACGAACAAACGCCATAGTCAGCTTTGTTCCAAAGCATGGAGGAAAATGCAGCCCTGCCATTGTGTGCTGTACAGCACCAATGTGGTCGAGGTGACCGTGCGTAAAGAGAACACCTTTAATGCGGTTCTCTTTTCCGCGTAACGAGGAAAGGTCGGGTATCAAATAATCGATACCAAGCATATCTTCGTCCGGAAACTGTAGTCCCAGGTCGATAATATAAATGTCTTGGTCTACTTCTATCACAAAGCAGTTACGGCCAACTTGTTCAAATCCACCAAGTGGATAGACGCGAAGCTTACCGTTTGCCGCAGTGATATCTGCAGGTTTTTGCGCCGGGCGCGGTGCAGGCCTATTCGTATTTCGGTTTTGACGAAAGGGGGCCTGGTGCCTTTTCGGTCCGTTGTGTGGTGCAGGTTTCTGACCACTGTGTTGGTGGACAGGCTTCTGTCCGCTTGTATTGTCGCCCTTCTGGGCCTGCTGCTTCCGCTCATCTCCTTTATTGGAACCGAGCCATTCTCCTATTGTCTTCATTTGTAATGAATTGTGTATGAATTAATTGCTCTCAGCATAGTCCTAACGGTCCAATATTACAAGCGATCATTTGCAGAGGCATCGAGTTTTTGGCTTAAAGTAAACGAATTTTTATGTAGCTTTTTTGTTTTATTTACAATTTATGTGTGTTGATAGCGGTAGAAGACGGTGCAGACGATGTAGAAGTGCCATACCTCTGAGACCTCTGCTCCCTCTGAGACCTCTACATCTCTAACCACTTTCCTCTTTCCGTTTTCCTCTTCTTTCGGTAGCCTGTAGCACTGTATGGAGATAACAGTGCAAACTGGGCACACAAGACCGAAGCGTGGAACCACGTTGATTGCGGATAGCTTTGTTAGTGGTAGTGGCGAGGATGTGGCTCTACTTATACAAGTAGGCGGTTCTCCTGCTGATGCAAAGACACTCGAAAAAGAATGTAAAATGGTGATAAAACACGCACTACTCGAGACCGATGGAGATGCAGCGCAACGTCTTGATGGATCGCTAAAAGAATTAAATGGACTCTTTAAAGGTCTTACTTTTTCTCAAACTGTCGATGAAGTCCATGCAATTTTAGGGATTATCGACAAGGCCGGCGTCCTGCACGTATCACATGCAGGTCGAGCAGAGGCGTATGTCGTTCGTGGAAGTGGAGCGAGCCAGATCACAGAATATACTCGTGGAAAGCCAACGCCTGCGTTTGTGCATATTGCCAGTGGTGCACTCGAGCAGCGTGATGTCATCATTCTTTCGACACAAAGGCTCCTGCGTACAGTAACCCCTGCACAGCTTGCGCAACTTGCTCAGCGTGGAGATCATCTCCTTGAAGAGCTTGTAGTGGAGCTAGAATCCGAAAAAGAGCAGGCAGCTATTGGATTGTTCCATGTAACTGGACGCTCAAAAGCTGCAGCATCTTCTGGTAAGTCTCTCAAAGCAGCTCCATCACGTAGTAGGCGTCGTCGCAATCTCGGTGCATTGTCTGCAGTACTTTCTTCTGCTGCAGATGTAACAGCACGTGTCAGTGATTACATACCATCAGGAATCCCTAGTCGTATCCAAGAATTTGGATCAAGCTTTGTATCAGATCTTTCGGATCCAAGAAGAAAACGCAGAGCACACTTGCTTCTTCTTGCTGGAACAGTTGCCGCCTTCCTCGTTGTATGGGCAACGGTTAACCTGTCTACAGGAAGCCAAAACCGGGCATCTCGCACCGAACTCGAAGAGCGCCTCGAAGAAGTAAATCAACTTGTGCGCACTGCAGAAAATCGCAGACTTTCGGGAGAGACTGATAGTGCCAATGCCATTTTGGAGCAGGCAGAACAGCGTGCAAAACAAGTCATGGATAATGAGAGCAATCTTTTCCGAGCAGAAGCCCTCGATCTTCTCGAGCGTATTCGCACAAAGCGCGAAGAGATTAATAACATTGTCCGACTCTCACCGCGAGTTGTCGTGAGTCTCGCAACAAAAAATAAAGATATCGATGCTCTCGGATTCATTGGTCTTCCCGATGGTGAGTTTATAGCCTACGACAGACAAGACCACTACCGCGTTCTCTTGAACTCCGTAGAAGATGCCAATCGTCTCACGGAAGATGAGTTGATTTTGGATGCAGACGACTTCCCGCGGTACCAAACGATAGTATTCCAAACAACAGATAACAGCATTATAGAGCTGGTAAACGGGCAACCAACTTCCATGAAAACAGAAGATCCTGCTGGATGGATTAAGGGTACAGACATCGAGACATATCTTCGGTTCCTCTATGTTCTTTCTCCAGAAAATAACCAGATCTATAAGTACGAGCGGCTGGCAAATCGCTACACTTCTCCTTCCGAATACAATGTGAACGGAGATCTTAATGGATCTCTCGATATGACTATCGATGGAAACGTGTTCATTCTCAAGGAGGGAGGAGAAGTCATGCGGCTACTCCGTGGTGAGGTTGTACCATTTACCATTCGTCACTTGCCGGAGGACGCACTAAAAAACGCAACGAAGATCTACAAAGTATTCGATGGACACATTTACTTCCTCGACCCGAAAGCGGGGCGTGTCATTGTTGCAACTGATGGGGGAGGTGCAGGAGAAGGTTCGTACGTACAGCAGTATATTCTCGAAGGAGACCAGATTGGTGATATCAAGGATCTCTTCATTGATGAAGAGGAATCAAAAATGTACCTCATTGATGATAAGAGGATCCATGTCGTAGATCTTCGATAACGCAGGTTTACTCTCAATGTGAAAATACTAACCTTTGGAACCTTCGATCATCTGCATCCAGGACACGCGGCATATCTAGAAGAAGCAGCCTCCAAAGGAGATCTGTTCATTGTCGTTGCGCGAGACAGTCACGTAGAAGATATTAAAGGAAAGGCACCAGATCAATCCGAAGCGGTGCGCATCGCAGCTCTGCAAGAAGCATTCCCAGCTGCTCAGGTTGTCCTAGGAGATGCAGAGGACTATTTGCAACCCGTACGCGACATCAATCCAGACCTCATTGTGATGGGTTACGACCAGCAGCTTCCGCCTGGAGTAGAAGAAAGTGACCTCCCATACAAGGTAGAGCGTGCAGCACCACACAATCCAGAGGAGTTTAAAAGTAGCTTGAGGCGGGAAAATGG
>JAQCIJ010000039.1 GCA_027592135.1 bacterium
ATGAAGATTACGTCTGTACGAATGATGGTATAAATCCACAGCTTGTTGCAAAAGCCATTAATGATACTATTGAAGAAATGGAAGCGCAGTTAAACGTCCCCGAAACCTGTGAGGCCGCCTTACAAGATCCGCGCATAAAAGCACTCTACAACTCCTTCCCGCTCTCGTGTAAACCCGGGTGTCAGACCCAGTATCAAAACACAATCGGAAACAACTTGTGTTACACCGGGCAATGCCTCGAGGAAACACGGGAGTTTGCTCGTGATATCCCTGGTCGCATGGGGCTGACGACTATCGACGAAGATTTCCCATGGGACAGCTGCGAATTCCCTGATCCGAACCTTGGCGGTTTCGAAGCACCACCTGCTCTTACTGCACCAAGATTCCCACTGTATAGGCCTGCACTAGTACTACAAGAACTCGATAAAGCGTTGTGCCAAATCAATGGATTACCTGCTCGCACGCCTCCTATTATCTGTGGGTTTGATTCCATAAAACGTATAGGACTTCCACCACTTACCCTCATCCAAAGTGTGGATGACCTCGCGTTGCAACCTGCACAATACGACTCCACAGGGCTCGGCATTCAATACGCCGCCTCTGCAATTGGATCGCGCATTGCAACAGATATGTTTACACAATATCTCGCAACAGGATCGCGGCAATTCACCGACCTCCTCAACACGATGTATCATGTACTCGACGATATCGGTGATCTTAAATTCCCAACGATGATGTGCCCTCGTTATACAGACAGCAGTTTTAGTTGCCAACAATTTAATCAAAATAGATGAAACATCTTCTCTTTTCCATAGGCCTTCTCTCAGCACTGCTCCCAGCAATTGCCGTTGCGCAATGTCCAGAGTCTGCAAAGGCAAGAGAGCTACTGAGGAAAACTCCTACTGGGCATTACACAAAAGCAGTGCTACAGCGCGTGACTGACGGTATTGCCAAAGCAAAAATATCTCCGATTAATACTCCGCATTTTGACCTCGCAGATATGCACTACATGATTACGATTGAATCCATTATGTACATGCTCGTCGATACAGATTTACGTGCGGTAGAATACTCACGAGATCTAGCAACTATTACACCCTGTCTCCATCTAGATTTAGCGATGATGGAGGCAAAAATGGAAGAAGTACGCTGCGAAATTAACGAAGCATACGAAAAAAAATCACCTGGAGCTCTGCGCCAACTAAAGAGTATAGCAAACTTCCTCAATGAACGATATCGACATCTTGTACAAGGTGCACTAGAACCTGCGCATACGGATACAGACTGGGTATATTATAATGAGTTTGATGACCCATTCGAAGGATGGTGTTGTGTACTCGACCTCATGGAATGCCAGATAAGGCAATCGGATGATTGTACAGAAGTTAAAAATGGTACAGGGGGATTTGAATTTTTTGATACCAAAGATGCTTGTACAGTAAAGAGTATCTGCGGTGCTGCAGCATCAGGGAATACAGACCCAAAATACAAAGACATTTGCCCATTTGATTCGAATTATCTCGCAGATAACTCTACAGGATTCGGGTGCCAAATAGACCTCATCACAGGCTTTGCTGGTGGAAGCTTTGTAGCAGTAAATGCAGAAAAAGAAGCCTTAATCGAACTCGTAGAAACGCGGAACTCCTTCTTGAATGATATTGCACACATTAAAGATGTCACTCTTGATATGGATAACCTCGTAGATGAAACAATGCTCAATGCTGATGAGCGTTTGCGATTACAAAATTTTGGCGCTGTAGCATCCGTCGCTCCCAAACGGGTATTTGGCTGTAATGCAAACGTCCTACCTATAGATCGTCCTCCTAATGAGAATAATGAGGGTGCAGAAGGTCTTCTGACACCGGGGCTCAAGCCATCAGAAGAATGGGGATCCATTCCAACCAGAGGTCCGTTCTTCTTTGAAAAAGATCAACTCTCTATATGGAAACGGTATTTTCAGCTGCAACACGAGTGGGCATCACAACGTGAATATCCAAACTACATTAGAAAGCCAGATGAATTCCCCGATGAAGATGATCGAGAAGATACCGCAAAGCTCGACCAAGAAGCATTTGGTATCTATAGAATTCCTCGCGATGATTTCCGCAATGTGTGGATGGCATTTCATCACCGGCAAGCCACGCAAGAAGCAAGTATCCTTCCTAAGGCGCAAGATGCAGAACTCGAAGCCATCGAAGCGATAAAGCCCCTACGCCCTGCAATGAAACGCAACATCGAACTAGTCAATAACTCTAATAGAGGGCTGCGGAAATTCGCACGAAACTATGCATACTTCCTCAGAAGGTCATGCATCTACAGACCATGTAACGAGAAACTCGAAACAATAATGAAAGTACTCTATTCTGATGAATGTTTCCCGTATGCAAATGGTGCATTCCAAGTAAAAAACGATGATGAAGCACCAAATGAACCAAGTTGGCAAAAATGCCAAGATGCCGTTAATAACCTCTGATACACTAGACCGTATGAAACGTAATGGATTTACATTAATGGAACTCCTGCTTGTCCTCGGGATACTCGCCATACTGTCGACTATGGTTCTGATCGCCATCAATCCCACGAAACAATTAAACGATGCAAGAGGGGTAAGTCGTAATGTCTCTACTCGAGAGCTCGAGAACGCAATCTCGCAGTATATTATCGATGGCAACATCCTCACAGGCATACCAACTATTAAAGCGAATGCTCTCGATATCTGCCGAGAGACAGTAACTGGTACCGACTGCACCGATGCACCAGTAAGTGGTTTCGATTTCTCTGCCCTAACAACAAACGGGCAGTACCTTGTCGGGCTTCCTGTGGACCCAAATGAAATAGACCCGAATGTCACTGGATACAAAGTGTATAAAGTTGGAAGTTTTATTAAAGTCTGTAGCCCAGACCTCGATGTTGACTGTGGATCGTAAGCTATCCACTATCCTCTTCTCAATCGTGCTACACTATCCTTCCTATGAAACCCGAGGAATTTGTCCACCTCCACTGCCACTCGACGTACTCGCTACTCGAGGCCTTACCGCGCCCCGAAGAGATTGTATTGCGTGCAAAAGAGCTCGGACACAGTGCTGTAGGGCTTGCCGACAAAGGGTTTACGTACGGGCTTATCGAAATGTATAAAGCCGCAAAAAAACACGACATCAAACCTATTCTCGGACTCGAAGCGTATTGTGCAGTACGCACAAGGCACGATAAAGAAAGTGGAGTAGACAGCAAGCGTTACCCAATCGTGCTTCTCGCAGAAACGCAGGAGGGATACGAAAACCTTTTGCAACTTGCGACAAAATCAGCTCTCGAAGGTATGTACTACAAGCCGCGTGTAGACGACGAGCTTCTTAAAGAACACGGCAAAGGACTTATAGCTCTTACAGGGCCACTTGGTGGAGCAATTCCACAAGCAGCTCTTGCAGAAGATGGAGAACGCATGAAAGAATTTGTCGAAAAATATCAACGCTTTTTTGGAAAAGAAAACCTCTACTTCGAAATCATGGACCTGCCAAATGTCACGGGGCAAATCGAGATCAATCAGCAACTTATTCATTGGGGGAAAGAGCTAAACGTCCCCGTAGTTGCTACCTGCAATAGCCACTACTGCAACCCTACTGATGCCGAAGCACATGACGTCCTGTTATGTATTCAAAAAAATGCACATGTGGATGACCCATCGAGATTTTCTATGCGTGATAGCGATTTTTCTATGCGCACATTTAAAGAAATGGAGACCTCTTTTGCGCACGTCCCAGAAGCTTTAGAAAATACCCGGCTGATTGCAGACCGATGCAATGTGTCTTTTGATTTTGATACCTATCACATCCCAAAATTCCCAACACCACATAAGGAAACAGAGGCACAGTATCTGCGAGAACTCTGTCAAAAAGGATTTGCAATACGCTACCCAAACCCAACACCAGTACATACAGAACGCATGGAGTATGAACTGGGCATCATCGAAAAGATGGGATTCTCTGGCTACTTCTTAATCGTCGCAGATTTTGTAAACGAAGCCAAAAACCGCGGAATTATTGTAGGACCAGGACGAGGGTCTGCAGCGGGATCTTTGGTAAGTTACTGCCTTGGTATTACCGCACTCGACCCAATAAAACATGGGCTACTGTTTGAGCGATTTTTAAATCCAGAACGTATATCGATGCCGGATGTGGATATCGACTTTGCGGATAACCGCCGCGATGAAGTGCTCGAATACACACGTGAAAAATATGGAAACGATCGTGTAGTACAGATTTGCACATTTGGAACACTGGCTGCACGAGCTGCGGTAAAAGATGTAGGGCGTGCATACGGCGTACCATTTCTCGAGATGAACACACTCGCAAAACTTATCCCCGATCGCCCAGGAACAACACTCGAAGAGGCACTGGAAACTCCCGAACTCAAAAACGCCTACGACACAGACAAAACCTATAAAAAAATCATCGATATCGCACTCAAGCTCGAAGGAAAGGCACGGCACGTCTCTGTGCATGCCTGTGGTGTAATTATTACCGAAGAGCCTACTGTGCACTACACCAGCCTGCAGCGTGCGCCTAAGGACGACACAACCATCATCACGCAATCTTCTGCAAAACCAC
Source organism: bacterium (assembly GCA_027592135.1). Taxonomy (GTDB): domain Bacteria; phylum Patescibacteriota; class Gracilibacteria; order Peribacterales; family Peribacteraceae; genus UBA2170. The sequence continues at coordinate 4,605 of JAQCIJ010000039.1, forward strand.
TAGAGTCCTTAGGTCTCCTTAAGATGGATTTCTTGGGACTGATGAACTTAACGGTCATTCAAACGACACTCGAAATCATAGAACGAACGAAAGGCGAGGGTGTAGACATCACTACAATACCATTGGATGACGAAGAGACGTTTGCACTACTGCAACGCGGAGATACTACGGGAGTCTTCCAATTGGAATCTGGGGGAATGCGTCGCTATTTAAAACAACTAAAACCAACCGAATTTAGTGACATCGTTGCGATGGTATCCCTGTACCGACCAGGTCCGATGGAATGGATCCCGAGTTACATCAAACGAAAACACGGACGAGAAAAAGTGCAATATATCCATGATGACCTCAAGCCTATCCTAGAGCCCACCTACGGAATTGGTGTATATCAGGAGCAGATCCTGCTTATTGCACAGGTGTTTGCAGGGTTTTCTCTTGGCCAGGCTGATATTCTCCGAAAGGCCATTGGAAAGAAAGTTATGTCCGAGCTCGAATCACAACGGGAAAAGTTTATCGAGGGAGCCTTAGAAAAAAAATATCCCAAAAAGCTCGCAGAGAAAATTTTTGATGATGTCATCACACCATTCGCAGGATATGGATTCAACAAATCTCATGCAGCAGGATACGCACGTATTGCGTACGAAACTGCGTACCTTAAAACTAAATTCCCTACAGAGTTTATGGCAGCGCTGCTCTCTGCAGATGCACAACGTACCGATCGTGTCATGATCGAGATCGAAGAATGTCGATCGATGGGGATAGAAGTTCTCCCACCAGATATTAACCAATCCTTGCGACACTTCACGGCACTACCTGAGCAAAACGCTATCCGATTTGGACTGACTGCAATTAAGGGTATCGGCGATAGTTCGGTATTACAGATTATCGATGCACGGCAACAAGGAGGAAAGTTTGAAGGAATCGAAGACTTTGCCGCGCGTATTCCCGCAAAAGTGCTCAACAAGAAAACACTCGAAGCCCTATCGAAATCAGGATCATTAGACTCGATGGCCGACCGCAGCAAAGTAGTAACGCACTACGATAAAATCGTCGAATTTGCCAAATCTATTGGCGATGTCAGTAGCCAGCAAACTGACTTGTTTGCGCAAATGGAAGACACAGAAGCGGCAAGGATAGAATTCCCAGAAACACCAGAAGCATCCTCACTCCAGAAGTTGCAGTGGGAAAAAGAGACACTTGGGATGTATGTCTCCAGTCATCCCCTAGCAGGCCTTGGTAAATACATTGGTAAAAAAGCGAACCTTACGAGTACGCTTACCAATAAAGATGTCGGTAAAAAAATTACACTTGCAGGAATAGTCGAAGGAGTAAAAAAGATCACCACCAAAAAAGGAGAGACCATGGCGATCGTCTTCTTAGAAGACCCAACAGGGAAAATCGAAATCACCCTGTTTCCTCGTACGTATGCAATGGCTGCAGAATACCTCGAAAAACCTGACACCGTCATTATTGTAGGAGGAACGCTCGATAATAGATCTGGACAGCTGCAACTACGTGCTGATGCTATCAAGAAGGCATCACTCTCTAAAATGATCGAACGAGCAAAAGAGGATAATTTCTTTGATGAAGAAGAGGCGCAGCGCGGTCTAACGCTTACCAAAGCTACTATAGAAGAAGAGCAGGTAGAAGTGCTCGACGAAGAAGGAAATGTTATAGCCGGAGAAACAATGCAGGTACAAGAAAAGGGGGATGAGATTTCCGCAGAACTACTCGGACCACTCGGTAAATGGATACGCAATGGTATGAAAATTGAAGAAGCCCTTGATGCTACTGTAAAAACAGTAACAGTACAGCCGAAACCTAACGGAGAGGAACCAGAGAGTGACAGTCGCATTTCTATTCACACCATTGATCTCCCCTCGCGCGCACCAAAAAAGATGCTTCTCGATATAAAAAACGTTCTAGAAACGTTTCCTGGAAAAGAAAAGGTGCAGCTAAAAATCGGTGAGCAAACTATTCCATTACCCATGACGGTCAACATGACGGTAATTCTCGAAAAGAAGTTACAAGAGATACAAGACCGGTATGAGGTTGCTGCATAATATGTAAAGATTGTAGATTGTAGATTGTAGTTTGTAGAGCAATAGTAATGCACTACCAACTACCAACTACCAACTACCAACTTGAAAGTTCTCCAAACATCAGCCGAAAATCTCAAGACTGCCCTCTCTGTCCTCCATGCTGGCGGAATCGTCGCCCATGCCACAGAAACCTGTTATGGCCTTGCGTGTGACCTGCAAAATCCAGAAGCAGTGAAACGATTGTTTGCCATAAAGAAACGAAGTCCCGATCAACCAGTCAGTGCACTGTTTGCCTCTGTAGAACAAGCAAAAGAATATCTTGAATGGAATGCTATTGCAGAAGAGCTCGCTGCTGCACATCTACCAGGCCCTCTCACTATAATTCTCAAACAAAAAGGACACCCACTAACCCTACACCCTACCCCCTACCCCCTACCCTCTACCGTAGGTCTGCGCGTATCATCTTATTCCACAGCGCAACGGCTCGTCGAACACTTCGGCTCTCCCATCGCTACAACGTCCGCCAACATCCACGGTGAACCTAATACGTTTAGTGCAGAAGATATTCAAGCACAATTTACGGATGCAGAATACAAACCCGATCTACTACTCGATGATGGTCCACTTGCCGAGAATGATGCGTCTACCGTTATTGATGTATCC
>JAQCIJ010000007.1 GCA_027592135.1 bacterium
GTTTTTGATTCTAATTGCTTAGAAAGTATCCGTAGGTCGATTAGCTGTTGTAGCTAGTAGACTTAACAGTTGTCTCTGGGTATTCAATCCAAAGGAACCTAGCACCACTTGCGTAAGTGTTAGTTTGGTCCTTATCGAGCCACTGAACGTGTGATCGACCTGAGGCAGCTCCTTGTGCACCAAATGGTGTTGCAGAGATGTCATCAAAGTTTTGAATAGTTACCTGGAGAACAGAAACACCACCATCTGTAGAAGCGGTGTTCGGGTTAGTGATATCTGCCTGAAGAACGAATGTAGCGTCTGATCCTTCGTCAATTTCAGTATCGACTGTGGAAGCATCTAGTCCGACACATTCAACAAGAAGTGTTCCAGAAGCTACACCAACCATTGCAAGACCGGTGTCTGCGTAGAAATCACTACACGTTACCGTCTTTGTTTGGTCGGCTTTGTTGTACATCTTGAATGTACCAGTGCTGATAGCTACGTTCGTAGCGTTAACATTGAACACAACACCAGAAAGTGTTACATCGTTATCTCCATTCTTCGAGTTGCCATGAGCGGCAGCTGACACCTTAAACTGTCCGATAGCAGAGATACCAGTAGGTACTGATGTACCGTTAGCATCTGGGTTAGCGTTCGTAATAGAGGTGATCTTAGAAAGAACAGAGATGTTCTTGTTACCAGTGACAGTAGAGTTACTGTTAGAGTTTGATGTTGCAGTTTCTGCACCAACAAAGATTTCTCCTTCAGCAGTACCATCTTGGTCACTCATAGTAAGGTCGTTTGACGACTCACCACCACGAGCTTGTACAACAATGTTGTTGTATGTCGCTGCACCAGAACCAATAAAGAGAGCGATGATTTGGTTGGATGTTCCACCCTGTTCATCAGTCTTCATTCTTGGTCGGACGATAACATCGACGTCTGATCCGTCCGGAACAACAAGTTGCTGGTTTTCCATGTTTACACAGAATGTGGTTACTGAACCTGAACCAACTTGATCCTGAGTAGTACCACCAGAGGTAGCCTGCTTAGGGTTGTGATCAAGCTTTGTATCAGATCCACAGCCACCCTTTGTTGCTTCTGCGAACTTTGTCGCTTCACCGTCACGGTAGAGCTCCAATCGGTCGATAGAAGTAGCGGTAGCACCAGATGATGTGAACTGAATGTCCGTTACATCGATAGATTCGTGCTCAGCGTGTAGCTCTAGACGAAGGATAGCTTCACCAAGACTTCCACCAAGCAGTTGACGGGAACGCAACGGCTGTGAGTCCTTTGTTACGAACAAGTCACCCTGACTTCGGAGAGTGAATAGCTCAGAATATACCGTTGTGGTAACAATGTCACAAGAAGTAGCTTCAACATGGTCAGAATCGCGACATGTTCCGTTTGTCTTGAGGTTACTCAAGTTAGAACCGTCATCAAGCTCTTCAGCCTCAATATACGTAATAGTGGAACCCGTGTCGAAACGGATTTCAAGGTCGTTATTTGTAAGACTAGAAGAAACGTCAGAGTGTACTTCGAATACGACAGTCTCTTCGGCAGGGATAACGTATCCACCACCAGCAAGGTCGTTAAAGCTAACCTGACTAGACTGTGAAGCAACACCGTCCTCGAGGATAGTGTCTACTACACCGTCTCCATCTGTATCAACCCATAGAGCGTAGTTCTGTCCATTGTTCAATGAACCAGAAGCAGACGCGAATATAGCCTTCGTGAAGAGGATGTCCTCGGCTTCACCAGCACGAGCCTCGAATCGGAAGAGGTTGATGTTCTTCGCGTTCTCAACCGCTGTGTCACCTGTACCAATTTCCTTAACAGAAACTGTAAGGGTAGCAGTAGCGATCTGGTGGAAGTTACCAGCGATGTTCCCACGAGGGCGAACGTCACCGACCTTGTCACCAGTGGAAAGTCCTTCAATTTGCATTTGGTATGCAGTTGAAGAAGCGATAAGACCACCGAAAGTACATCCAGTTGCGTTGGTTGTTAGAGAACCAGCAGAAAGGATGTGGGTTGGTTCACCACAAATGTGAACGCGGAATTTATCACCGTTTAATGGGTGCTTATCTGCACCATTATCAATGAAGTCGACACGGAATTCCCACGTTTCGTCTCCACGAACAATGAAGTCATCAAAGCGATATACTTGGTATGTACCAGATCCTGTGCTGAGTTTAGCGTGTCCAGAATCTGTAGCACCTGTGAGACGCACACCATCGATCGTACGACCAGTAGCCTTGTTGCGGATTTCTACATCTTCAAGAACTTCCAGAATAGAGTCAGCAGTAGCGTCGGAACCATCGAAAGTAAGACCAGCACTTGTCTGAGCCTGAACAAGAATGAAGAAGTCTTTTGTGTCGATGTCCTCACCACCAGTTTGGAAGGTGATGTTTGCAAGAACAGCGTCGTTATCGTCACGGGTGTATTCCTCTTGAGCAGGTCCGTCGACACCGATAGTGAATTCACCAGCGTCGATAGAAACTGTGTCAGGAAGAGTGGCAGTCTCAGTAGGCAGAGAAATCTGTGAACCGTAGAGCTGTCCGTTTACACCGTAACCGTAGAGAGAACCAACCGCAAAGAGGTCAGATGACTCTTCGAAGTGAACGATGATTTGGTCTCCAGCACCACCAACAACGTCGGCGATAACCTCAAGAGTGATTTTGTCACCCTCAAGTACGGTGAATGGAGGATCGAATACAACAGTAATAAAGTCACCAACAGTCTGTGAAACAGTGTTGGTAAGGATAGTACCGTCTGTTCGGCGTACTGCGATGTTTACGAAATCACCATCAGATGCAGAACTGTTCTGCTCCAAAGTCATGGAGTAGAATGTCTGGTCTTCTGTTGAGTTCACAGAAACTTCGTACTTACCGATAACCACACCTACGTCACCAACCTCTACTTCATCAGGAGAGACAGTTCGGTATGTCAAGCTAACGATACCACTTGTTACAGCAGCCATACGGAATGTATCACCGCGAAGTGGGAAGTTTCCAGCTACAGACTGAGCGTTTCCGAATACATCGGAAGGAAGCTCAACAACAAGGTTGTGCTCAGCTGAAGTTTCAGCAGTTGAAGAGAAGTCCATCACGATGTCCACTGTCACTGTCTCACATGGATCAAGGATCAATGGAGAAGAGAAGCGAAGATCAGATGTCTGGTCTTCAGAGTCGATTGTACGCTTACGTGTAACACGAGCGCCGTTTACCGCTGCGTAGATACCGTCGATGTCTATCTCATCACCGAATCCTTCGTGAAGGATCGTGAGGTTTTCAATAGCAACAGAGTCATCACAAGAAGCAGTGAAGTCTACAGAGAGACCTACTACACCAACAGCACCTTTAGGCACTGTGTCTCCTACTGGGTTAGAAGCACCAAGCGAAAGCTCAAGTGTTCCGTCTCCCTGTACGAAAGCGGTGTAACCTGTGAATCCAACACTGTCAGAGAAGACAGTGCCGTCTGCAGTCATAAGATCAGAAACTGAAAGCGTGTAGCTGTGGCTAGCATCCATTGCCACTCCGAGCGTGAGCTCAACAGTGCTTGTACCAAGAAGGTTAGCACTTGTAACAGCAACGTTAGCAGAGTTTGTCACTGTGTAGTTACTTGTGTCTTCTGCTGCAGATTGGTCAAGAGTCATGTTGAACTCAACCTCAAGTGTCGTAGAAGAAGTAGCAACTGCATCAGTCACCATAGGCTCGCCGCTTACACCGCCTGTACCACAGTCCACTCCGTAAGAGAGACCTTGGTCAACACGGTAAAGCATGACAACCATCTCAGCACGGTTCATGTTGTCACCAGGACGAACACGGCCGGTAGAGTCGTCACCCTGAAGTACACAGTGATCAGCCGCAGTCTGAATGACATTGGTGTACCACTGTCCGCTTGGGTTGTCGACGAACTGAGAAGCGTCACCTGTTGGAGCAAGTCCAAAGGCGCGAGTGATAAGGGCAGCAGCTTCAGCGCGGTTAATGTTTGCGCCAGGACGAGAGTAGCAAGGGTGGCTGCCGTAGCAGTCGCCGTCACCACGTACCCATCCCTCTTTACCTGCTTCCTCAAAGTAACCGTAATACCAGGCAGAAGTCGAAACGTCATCGAAGCTTGCAACAGCTGGAGGAGTGGAAAGAATTCCACCGTTCAGCTCTACAACCAACTTAACGAATTCAGCACGGTTGGCAGGATTGCCACCGCGAAACCTGGCTTGTGTAGCATCGAGGTAACCTGCGTCAACGAAAGCGTTAACTGAGTCACCGTACCACACACCCGCTGGAACATCGTTGTAAGCCGCTAGCACTGTACCCACTTGAGTAAGTGAAAGAGCTGCAACCGATACTCCTGCGAGGACCTTCTTCAATCGAAGAGAAAAGTCCATAAGAATAAGGTGTAAAGAAAAATAAAAGACTATATAAGGAAGTATGTTTGAAAGATCTCTAACAATCTTTGCCCTTGTGAGGAGAGAACGAACTAGCGCTACTCTTCTCCTTATATATAAAGAGAGCACACGAGCTTTGTAAAAATTGTTATAATGAAATATATCAAATATACAGAAAGCACGACGCAACAACTGCGTGTGAGAAACTTGTCTTTGAAGTAAAGGCAAGGTGCCGATGCGTAAAGGAGCGTGTACACGGATCAGACTCTATGTGAGCATAGAGGCGGATCAGCGATATTTAAGCGTTCCTAGAGCATTTAATCAAGGGCAACGCACTGATCCGTGCAATACATCAAACGCCCTAGGGGGAGGTTTGTTACACAAAAAGAAATGCATATATAGTGGGTTTAAGAAGCATATATTGTACTGAATAGGGTATTTCAATAATGATATCTTGAGAGAAAGGGGGTATTTTTGATCAAAAATGGACCGAAATTTACTATTGCCAAAACTGTGTTTTGTGGTGTTCGGAAACAGGTTACGCTAAGGAGAGCCGACATGGGGTAAGGGATCGTTTGCTTTTCGGTGGTTCGTGAATCGTTTATTCGTTTTTTCGAATAAACGAATCAACGAATCAACGTTTCACCGTTTCACGAGCTTCTGACCATCCGAAGTGTCTTTTACCTCCCAGCCAAGCGTAATGATTTGATCTCGCAAACTATCCGATGCAGTGAAGTCTTTGCTTGCACGGGCAGTCTCACGTTGATCTACTAAATCCTGAACCTCTACGGGCACGGATGCCCGCTCTTCAGGGGATTGATCGAAGCAGCCGAAGGTCTCTTGGATGATACGCACAAACTCCTTGCATGATCCCAGTGTGCCCTTATTACGAGAAGAGGACATTAGATCAAAGACGACGGCTAATGCCGCTGGAGTATTGAGGTCGCTGTCCATAGCCTCTGTGAATTTTTCGATCCAGCTTTGAATATCGCTTGCGTCACTTTCCACTTGCGGGGAAGTATCCCCGCGCTCCACCTCCCCTATCCATTCGAGGATCTTTCGCCGTGCTTTGTGTGCATCTTCGAGTCCCTTCTGCATAAACTTCAGGTTCGTTCTGTAGTGCACAGAGAGTAAGTAATACCGCAGGTCGAGCGGGCTGAAGCCCATGTTTTCTATATCTGGTAAACATAACACGTTGCCAAGACTCTTTGACATCTTGGTGTCTCCCATGTCGATGAACCTCTTGTGCACCCAGTAGTTCACATGTGGCTTTCCGTCGCCACTTCCGACTGATTGTGCGATCTCACATTCATGGTGTGGGAAGATTAAATCCTCTCCACCCGTATGAATATCAAACGGTGACCCTAAAAACTTGTCACTCATACAACTACATTCGATGTGCCAACCGGGAAACCCCTCTGCCCACGGAGACTCCCATCGCAAGATGTGATGTTCATTTTCGCCAACACATTTTTTCCAGAGTGCGAAGTCGGCAGCGTTCTTCTTTTTTTCGTCGACGGCGATACGCGATCCCGATGATAAATTTTCTACCGTGTTTCCAGAAAGTTTTCCGTACCCTTCAAAAGTTGTGACATCAAAGTACACACCGTCGTCGGTTTCGTAGGCGTGACCACGGTCGATAAGTGTCGCGATCATTGTCAGCATTTCTGGAATCGTTTCTGTTGCGAGTGGCCGGTGTGTAGGCTCTCTAAAATTCAGTGCTTCTTCATCAGCGATATATTGATCGGAATATTTTTTAACGATTGCCATGACATTTTCTTTTGTTACCTCTGCACCTTCTGCACCTTCTGTCGTAGCTTGCCGTTCAATTTTGTCGTCACCTTCTGCATCCGCGACGTCGTCTCCTGCAAGATGCCCTACGTCCGTAATATTTTTTACGTGCGTCACCTTCATACCGTGACCGGCTTCTAACCACCGTCGCAAGAGATCTGCGAGTAAGAACGAACTATAGTTTCCGATGTGTGGTCGCCCATAGACCGTCGGCCCACACGTATACATCGATACCTCTCCTTCTTTTATGGGAACGAACTGTTCTTCTTTTTTGCTGAGTGTGTTGTAGAGTTTGAGTGGCATAACAAAAGCATACCAAGTGTTCGCGCTCCTTTATAGAAGAAACTGAACCTTACGCAACCCAACGTACACCTTCTTCTTCATCATTATCATCAGGATTTCTTTCCATATCCCTTGATGTCTCTTCTTCAATCTCCGCAAGAAGTAGATCAATCTGGTTTGCATCAACACCAATACGCTTAAAATACAAACGAACAGCAGCTATCTCATCCATAGGAATAATGTCTGAACTCGATGGCTCTGGCCAATCCATATCTGATTCCTCCACTATATTAATAAGTTCTTCTGCAGATAGACGACCGTCCTCCGTGCCTATATTTGGATCAAATATGTCCATAGATTGACCGCATCATACGAATTTATTGCTACTGTGCAAGGAGATTTCAGAAGAAATCATTCCCCCTCTAGAGGCATAAATTCTTCACGCAAGCGGAAAAGGCTTTGGAATGCATGAGGATAAGCTGCGTGACGTTGTCAACCAGACTCCGCCAAAGGCGGAAATTATACAGAAAAAAGACCGGTGCACGCATTACACATGCACCGGGGGTCGGGAGGTGGCTGTCGTAGGAGAACGTCAGCCTAGAATGACTTTAGTCACCCTTACTCCGACTTTGATGAGGGTGCAGCAGGTGCAGCACCATCGGATTCCAGTAGTTCGGATCGAACGACCCGAACCTCTTTTGGTGCGTCTATTCCTAGACGCACTTTGTCTCCCCTAATTTCGATCACTGTTATGGTGATAGTGTCACCAATAAGGATCTTTTCCCTCCGCTTCCGAGAAAGAACGAGCATGGCTCTACTCCTTGTTGTGAGCCAACCGTAACCCACCGAGGCTTCATGCCAACGGATCGACGGCTAGCCAGGATTATACAGAATATTTATTAAGATAACAAGATATTTTATAGTTATTGTCAAATCAAAGCAGCAACTGCAAAATTACGAGGTAACTTCTCACTGACCCTGCAACCGACCTCACCCCCTGTCCCCCTCTCCTTTGCGAAGGAGGAGGGGGGAGCCCTCATTATCCTTAATAGCAATTCTGAGTAATTGTTCTTGTTTTCTTCTTAAGCAGAGCTCCCTTCTCCACCGCAGTGGAGAAGGGTTGGGGGATGAGGTCGTTAGCGCAAAAAAGCCTACAGAGTTAGTGAGCAGTTACATTACGAGGTTTTGCTCAAAATTAACAATAAAGCTATAATATTAACAACAAACACCTATGTCCGAATCCCCAGACGAATTCGTAGTTTTGCAGTCAGTCGTAGAGCAACTGCAAAATGGCGGCACTGTTCTTACTCTCCCCGATGCACATCGCACCGTATTCTTACAAATTATGGAACAAAGTATAGGACACTCTACGGATGAAATTGCAGAGCGAATGCTTAGAACGTTTGAAAATCAAAAAGGAGAGAGTGTGCAGTTAGATGCTCTAGATGCATCTGCTATTCTTCAGGAAATACGACCGCTTGTTCCAAGCTCTCCAAAAAATGCACTAATCACAATGCCAGTGTTTACAACACGTATGGATGACATGGAGCTCTGCGAAATAATTTGTACACAATTGGGTGAAAAAGGAGAAGAGATTATTCTTCCTGAGACAGAAATCTATCAACTTGTTGATATTATCAATAGGTCGTATCAAGAACATCCTGAAATGGAAATATTTAAAAAAGTTGGCAGTTGTTTGCGACACCTGAAGATACATTCCATCCTTCCGTCTGGAGAAAAAATGATAAGCATTGCATTACCCTCTCCAGTGGCGAGAGAATTTTATACAATGATAATAGATGCGAAACCGAAGCCTTGATCGAATAATGTGATCGACACTCTTTTAATGCCTCTTTTCTTTTGATACTGTATGAGGCATGACTATCCAAACAGCACTCGAACGTATTTCTGGTAATGGTTTTATTGCAGCACTCGACCAAAGTGGAGGCAGTAGCCCAAAGGCACTTGCTGCGTACGGCGTTGATGAGAGTGCATGGGAAAATGATGAACAGATGTTTGAAAAAATTCACGAGATGCGCACGCGTATCATTATCAATCCAAAATTTGATGAACGTATTTCTGGTGCGATTTTATTTGAACGCACCATGAATAGTGAAATTAATGGTATGCCTACTGCGCAGTACTTATCAGAAAAGAAAAACATTGTTCCGTTTCTTAAGGTCGATGAAGGCTTGCAAGACGAAGTTAACGGTGTGCAACTTATGAAAGATATGAAAGGCCTCACGAAGCGCCTTGCCGACGCGAATACGCACGGCATTTTCGGGACAAAAATGCGTTCGGTTATCAACAGCGCGAATGCCGAAGGAATTGCCGCGATTGTTGCCCAACAGTTTGAAGTGGGGGGAGTGATTATCGATGCAGGCCTGATGCCAATCATCGAACCAGAAGTGAACATCAAGTCTGTAGAAAAGGCTGCATGCGAAGTACTGCTTCGTAAAGAACTTATAAAGGCTCTTGATGCACTCCCAGAAGACAAGCACGTGATGCTTAAGCTGACACTCCCCGAAGAAGCAGGGTTGTACGACGTACTCATTAATCACCCACGCGTTTTACGTGTTGTAGCGCTCTCTGGTGGATATAGCTGTGACGAAGCAAACAAAAAGCTCGCTTTGAACCACGGCATGACTGCAAGTTTCTCCCGTGCTCTTGTACAAGACCTAAGGGCCGATCAGAGTGAAGAGGAATTCACTGCAGCACTCGACAGTGCAATAGAAAGTATTTATCAGGCTTCGACGACGTAAACGTTGGTTCGTTTTTTCGTTGGTTCGTTGATTCGGTGTTCCATTGTGATGTGGAACTTAAATAATGGCTCTATAAAGAGCTGTTTGCAACGTTGTAACTATTATTACTCTGTCTCATTATTTCCATAATGTTTTCGGCTAGACATACTATTCTCATGACGCAATTTAGGAATTTTGAAGAAATACATGCATGGCAAGAAGCACGGAAATTGGTTCGAGAAATTCGTAGAATTTGTAAGCGAGAACATGTAAAAAGAGACTTTTCATTTATTGATCAAATTACACGTTCAGCTAGATCTGTATCCGCAAACATCGCTGAAGGTAATGATGCAATGACCATACCTAGTTTTATTGAATTTCTTGGATATGCAAAGAGATCATGTGCTGAAGTACGTTCTCATTTATACGACGCACTTGATGAGCATTACATTACACAAAATGAGTTTGTTAGATATGCAGATCACACAAAGAAAATCTGCGCCATGCTTGCAAAACTTATACATCACTTACAATCATGCAATACAACGTTAAAACGCACTCTCAAGGAATCAGATTAACAACACTTCGAACAAACGAACCAACGAACCAACGAAAAAACGAACAAACGAACAAACGTCGTTACACCTTCCTATTCACATACACCTGCTGCCCAATTGCAAACACGGTAGAAGCTGCCCAGTAGAGCGATACTGCAGCTGGGAACTGGATAGCAAAGAATCCAATCATAAGAGGAAGTCCATACATCATCATCTTCTGCTGCATCTCCTGCTGACTAGCAGCTTCTTTCTTCTTCTTTTTACCACTCTTCTCTTCCTTCTTCTTGTTCATCGCAAACGAAAGTTTCATCTGATAAAACTGCATTGCAACAAGCAAGATAGGCATCACTGTCTTGTTTGGAAGTGTAAGATCCATGCCTAAGAACTGAGTCCCAAAGTCCCAGGTAAGGTTTTGGTACGGTGCGTAGAGCAGGTGCTCGGAGAGTGCCAAAATCGAACCATCACGAATGGTGAAGAAGAGGCCGATAAGAATCGGGAACTGAATCAGCATCGGTAAACACGATTGCATTGGATTTACTTTGTGTTCTTTCCAGAGCTTCATTGTTTCCTCTTGAAGTTTTTTTGGATTGTCTTTGAACTTTGCTTTCATTGCATCCATCTTTGGTTGTACAGCCTGCATCTTTCGCTGCCCTTCCATTGCATGCTGTGTCGGCATAAACAACATCAGCTTTACAATAATCGTTAACAGAATGATCGCGACTCCTAAGTTGTAACCCGGTGTGTGAGACGCAACAAAGATCAGACCATTAAGAAGTGGTTTTGTAATAAATGTGCGAAACAACTGCGTCATTACTCCTACTTTGTAAATACTAAATTGTGCAGTTGCCTCTTCGAGATTTTCTGTAACGGGAAGTTGCACTTCGTATGAACCGAAGTCTCCAAAGAGTGAATACTTCCACGGTCCAAGATCAATTGTTACAGTCTCTCCAGCTTTCACCTCTGTTAATGCAACACATAGAAGAGCTGTCTCGTCTGTCGCCAGCTCTACTTTTGATTCTTCATTTCCAACATTCCCAACCTTCCAAACTTTCACCGGTGGCATTGGGCAACGGTCTTCGAGAACGAGATCTGTCTCTGTGCGATTTTTTATAGTAAGGATAGGATGATGTTGTCCCTTTATCGTCTTATCCGTCGCTTGGAGCATCACTGCAGAAATACCTTTTTCTGGTCCGTACCTGTCCGGAAAAAAATACCGAAATGACATCTGCGTTATCAGATAGACAAGCAAAAATATTATTCCGAACTGAAACATGGAACCTGCACGGCTTGTAGATGCACTCATAATTGTGAGAGAAAGGATTCGACATCTGTAATGATATCTTCAAAATCGCAATTCAGACTAGCGGCGCGCGGCGCAACTAACAACTGGATGGTAGGAAGTTTTTCGTGACTTTTTAACGTTCTTCGAAATGCCTCACGGCATCTACGACGCATGCGGTTGCGTTTTACAGCAGATTTATCAAGCTTTAAGGATGCTGCAGTTCCCATATATATTGCCATTATTAATGGATCGACATTTGGATTCTTCGGTGCACCATAAAGCCATTTAATCGACATGGTTTTTCCTTTCCACGACTTTCCCTTTCGGCGAAGATAGTCGTTTACTTTGCGGCCGGAGAGTCGGGAAGGCTTCATGTGGGAATTAGTATCTAGTAGCTATGGGTTAGGGGGAACAAAAAACCCTAGATACTCACTACTAGCCCCTTACCCCTTATCCTATTTTTCGCTATTCTCCGTATTGTTATGGCTACTCTCAGCGACGACGACGTACGACATATCGGGAAACTCTGCAGGCTTAACCTGACAGAAGCGCAAGTGCAAAAATTTGGCCCAGAGCTTAATTCCATTATTACCTATATCGAAAAACTCCAAGAAGTAGACACCAGTAACGTAGAAGCAACTCCACAATCAACCGGAATAGTAAACCGATTCCGTGAGGACGTCGTGGTCTCTGATGGTCCATCAAGAGAAGAGCTTCTGGCAACAAGCCCTCTTCCTATTGTGGATAATCAAATTCAAACACCATCTGCACATGGGTAACACCCTCACAATTACTGGCGCTCATCAAAAGTTAAAAAATGGAGACATTACATCTGAGCAACTCGTACAATCGTGTATCGATCGCATTGAATCTGTAGACAATCAACTGAATGCAGTTGTTCATAAAAACTTTGACCAAGCCCTTGCAAGAGCCAAAGAGATTGATGCCGCAGGAAAATTTGATCATCCACTGACTGGAATTCCGTATCTTGCAAAAGATGTGTACTGTGAGCAAGGTGTGCCTACAACCGCGTGTTCCAATATCCTCAGAGATAAAGACTACATTCCAGCATTTGATTCTACGACGACAAAGCGACTACATTCCGTAGGAGCAATCAGTATAGGGAAAACGAACACTGATGAATTTACCCAAGGTGCAAGTACAGAAACTTCCTGTTATGGCGTCACGAAAAACCCGTGGGATACAACACACGTTGCAGGAGGCTCCTCTGGAGGATCTGCTGCTGCAGTTGCTGCTGATGAATGTTTGTTTGCACTAGGGACTGACACTGGAGGATCTATACGGCAACCCGCAGCGTTCTGTGGCATCACTGGTATTCGACCAACCTACGGACGTACCAGTAGGTACGGTGTTATGAGTATGGCGAGTAGTCTTGATACTATTGGCCCTCTCTGTAAATCTGTTGAGGATATGGCGATAGTGTTAGAAGCGATATCTGGAAAAGATATTCTTGATGCTACGACAGGAGAAAGTGATGTCCCCCATTACACCGAGTCTCTCACGGGTTCTATCAAGGGGATGAAAATCGGACTTCCTCAAGAGTATTTTGCGGATGGTCTGGATGAAGAAGTCCATCAATCCCTGAAAGATTCTGTAGAAGTGCTAAAAAGTTTAGGAGCAGAGATCATCGATGTTTCATTGCCACACACAGAATACGCAACACCATGCTACTACGTTATTTGCCCATCAGAAGTAAGTTCGAATATGGCTCGATATGATGGAATTCGCTTTGGTCACCATGCCAGCAGCCCTGATGATCTCGTCGACTACTATCATACAGTACGCACAGAAGGATTTGGCGATGAGGTAAAACGTCGCATTATGATTGGTACGTATGCACTTTCTGCAGGGTACTACGATGCCTATTACAGACAGGCTCTCAAAATCCGCACCCTCATTAAGCAAGATTTTGATGAGGTCTATAAGACCGTTGATGCAGTACTCTCTCCGGTAACTCCCACTGCAGCATTTTCTATTGGTGCACATGAAGGAGATCCCGTTGCGATGTACTTAGAGGATATCTTCTTGGATCCTCAGGTCATGGCTGGAATTCCTGCCCTCTCTGTACCCTGTGGATTTACAAAAGCTGGTCTGCCATTGGGGCTACAGATTATGGGAAGACAATGGGAAGAAGCTACCATCCTCAATATTGCCTATGCGTATGAGCAGGCGACGGCTTGGAATGAAGCAAAACCATCTCTATAGGGCATAATATTAGTATTTTACATATTATTTTAAATATTGTATAATATTATTATATTCACAAATACATATATGAAAAATTTGCCAGAGTCAGCAGAGTCAGAACTAGACTATATTGCTAGTCTTGAAAAACTTTTAGGACAGGCTGCTCCACCAGAAGATCTCTACGAAGCCTTAGAAACAATTTTTGGAGGGTCTGATACTCGTGAAGATTTTAAAGGAACGATGATGATATTGCGAAAGCATAATGAACAAGATCTTGTATGGGATCTTATGAACTCTCTCGAAAATGCAGCAAAAGAAGTAGAGGACGTAGAAGATCGAGCACTGTATGAGAACATGATTGCGACAGGTCTTGATGTTCTTGATGCTGTAGAATCAGTTTCAAATCACAAAACTTTAGATGCAAAAATAGAAGTCCGTAATACTCTGAGGAAAGCAGGAGATGACTTCAGACGCCAAGTACACAGTATTGAGAGAGCTGCCTAATCCGGATGAAGCCTACGTTGTAGCCTCCTGCATCAGTTCTCCGGCATGCAAAGCAACTGATGATCCTTTAACGAATGGTTCTACATACTCATCTTCTCCAAATACTTCGACCTTTGTAACCTGTGTATCATCGAGTACTTGTAATCTAAACGTAACACCGTTAAACATTGATGCAGCGACCCTCTCTCGTATTTCGCCTATAGTCATTCGATCTTGTGATTCTGCCTCCTGTGCCTCATGCAAATGATCAACAAGTTGCTCGAACCCTGGGGATTGCAAATGGTTAATAGTTTCTAAAAATGTAGGCATAGTAAAAAGGGGGAAATGAAGAAGAGAATCTAGCAAGATGTTCGACTAGAGGATGCTTGCGAATCTCTTCTCGGGCTCTTTCGTGAATTGCTTGAACAGAAATATCTCTGTGAGCACTACCGCAAAATTCATTCCAAAGCGCTTTCAGTACTAATTCAGCATGTTCTAAGCTGATTCTATGTAACCCATTTATGACAGCTATGCCACTAACTATCGGCTCGATAATATGCAATCTCGAGTCCAGTGTTCTGCCGGTTATATTGGTTGCAACCTCAGTGCTCATACTATTGAAGCTACTCTACTACCTATACTATACTTGTCAATTATAGAAGCCAAAAGATCTCCATTCCATCTGGGAGCGTTTGTGGTAGAATCCAAACCAATATTCCCCTTTACCCTCATGAACATGATTCAAGACTATATAAAAAAGTGGTACAAAAACGAATACACCTTTGGTGCGCAAGTTCTCCGTATCGCTTTTGGTATGTTATTCCTCCTCGTCGGTATCAAAAAGTTCCGTATGGGCTTTACCGGTTTTGCTGATACTATCAGCAGTGGAGACGGGCATTTAGCTCAAGAAATTCCAAGTATTTTTCTGTACATCTACGGACTCGCACTACCATTTGCAGAATTTGGAGCTGGTCTTTGCTTGTTGCTTAATAAACACATAAAAGAAGCGTACTTTGCGATCGCCATCATATACCTCACGTTTGTCTTCGGGCAGCAGTACGACGGTAACACTGCAAAAGTTGGAACAGAGTATCTCCCTGCTCTTCTTACCCTTGCTCTCGCAGTGTTTTTCACCATCAAGTCCGGTGAAAGTACTACGACCAAAGCGAAGAGTACAAAATAAGCACTATGAAACGTTCTTCTTACGCCCTCGAAATCACTGTGTTTATTGTAGGCGCGGTGATCATGATATTTGAACTTACCGGGTCCAGAGTACTGGGCCCGTATTTTGGTACATCGATTTTCGTATGGACCAGCATCATTGGTATTATCCTTGGGTCACTAAGCCTTGGATACTATTACGGGGGACGCATTGCAGATAAACAACCAAGCTTTACCAAGCTATCATTTATTATTTTTCAAGCAGGAATCTTTATCGGTCTGATGATTATTTTTAAAGAAGCCCTGCTCAATTTTTTACATACCACAATGCCCGGTATTCGCATGGCATCTGTGGTTGCGTCGGTTATCTTATTTTTCCCTGCAAGTTTTTTGCTGGGCATGGTTTCTCCGTATGCCGCTAAGCTCAAACTCAGTGACCTCAAAAGTGCTGGAACTACTCTTGGAAACCTCTACGCTATTTCTACATCAGGAAGTATCTTTGGTACGTTTCTCTGCGGGTTTTATCTTATTCCACACTTCGGAACAAACACCCTACTGATGACCCTATCTCTCGCACTGATTGCTCTATCTCTTCTTCTCTTTGTCCGCGCACCTACAGTAATAGAAGTCTGCATTGTTGTTGCATGTGTAGTGGGTTGGAACTCAGCAAGTGCCTTACCATTTGTTGCAAAGCACGATGCATTTATCGATATCGATACCGCATACAATCGTATTTGGATCTACGATGTAACCCATCCCATCACACAAAAGAAGATGAAGATTCTTGGGATCAATAATGAGAATCACTCAGCGATGTATCTTGATAGTGATGAACTCGTCAATGAATACACAAAGTTCTATCACCTCGCAAAGCACTTTCGCCCAAGCTTCGCCTCTGCTGTGTTATTTGGAGGGGCAGGCTACTCGTTCCCCAAAGACTATCTCGTGCAGTACCCAGAGGCCACACTGGACGTTGTAGAGATAGATCCAAAGATGACAGAGCTTGCAAAGCAATACTTTCGCCTTAAGGATGATCCTCGGCTGACAACCTACCATCAAGATGGCAGAGTGTTTTTAAATAAGACTGATAAGAAGTACGACGTCGTCTTTGGCGACGCCTTTGGCTCACGATATTCGATTCCCTATCAACTGACGACCCAAGAAGCTGCACAGAAAACATATGATATCCTGAACGAGGATGGTATCGCGGTGCTTAATGTCATCAATGCCATAGAAGGTAAAGGTGGGAAGTTCCTCAGGGCTGAATATGCTACATTCAAGAGTGTCTTCCCGCAGGTCTATGTCTTTCCTGTAAGCCACCCAGACGTAGCAACTGCTACCCAAAACATCATCCTTGTAGCCCTTAAGACAACCGAGAAGCCTTCCTTTACGAGTAGCGATTCTGTGATGAATGAATACCTCAGCCACCTCTGGACTGCAGATATCCCTTCTGATGTACCTATTCTCACCGATAACTTCGCTCCAGTAGACCATTACGTTAGTAAGGCTTTTTAAGTTTGTCTAGAAGTGGCGGGGTTGACGGAGCCTAAAACTTAGGCTTCCTCTCACTTCACTTCTACAGATTCTTATACGTACCCTCGTCACGTTTGGTAATTCTGCGGATCTGTACATCGTTTCCCTTTCGTACTTCGAAGATGATGCGATAGCGCCCCATGCGGATACGATATCTATTTGCAGCTCCCTGAAGCTTTTTTAGCCCCGGGATCTCGCGATAATCTTTGTGTAACTGCGACAGAAGAGCATCCCATACATCTTTCTCTTTTCCGTGCAGTTTCCTGAGAAATTTAGTGATTCTATCCATTGCTATTTTTTACGCAGAATACTGAGCATGTCTTTCACGGAAATGCCGTCTCCGCCATTGTCACGATCCGCATCAAAGATGACTTCTTCCGCTTCAGCCGACTGTATATCCAAAGGTTTAATGACGAGCATATCGTCGCTCATCTGGACGATATAACTATCGGTATTAAACCGTGTGCGCCAGGTTTTGGGCAAGGTAATTTGCCCACGAGAGGTACTTTTGACGACTTTGGATCCCATACATAAGAAAGTAAGAAAATACGAAAGTAAGTATATCATACTGCAGCACTTTTTGCAATACTCTAAGATTAGGCCTCCTCTCACTCCAATCCATAGCCTGCTCATACGCATGGGCGACTCTCAAAACTACTCCTCAATCAAGACGGTATCGCGGTGCTCAATGTCATCAATGCCATAGAAGGTAACGGTGGGAAGTTCCTCTGGACTGAAGATATCGCTTCTGATGTACCTATTCTCACCGATAACTTCGCTCCAGTAGACCATTACATTAGTAAGGCTTTTTAAGTTTTTATTGTTGTTTGCAAAAAACTAAAATGGTACTGTTTCTCCGCTTCAAGATGACAATTGGAGTTTAATTAGACATTAACCCAAGTGGGGTTGTAGCTCAGTTGGTTAGAGCGCCTCCCTGTCACGGAGGAGGTCGCGGGTTCGAGTCCCGTCAGCCCCGCCATCCTTCGCAGAAGGATGCCCGCCGTAGCCTTGGCGAAGGCAGGCCTACATCACCGAACCCGCAGGGCCTTCTGCTACGGCTGGCAAGCCATTTTGTGATATGCTGGTTTACTATGCATTATGTCTATATTCTGAAAAACCAACGTGGGAAGAAATACGTTGGTTGCACGGATGATCTCAAAGATCGACTCGCACGACATAATCGAGGAGAAGTTCCTTCCACAGCTAAACTTATACCATGGCATGTTGCTCACTACGCAGCTTTTCTAGATCGCAAGAAGGCGTATGACTATGAAAAATATTTGAAGTCAGGGTCTGGGAGGAGTTTTGTAGAGAGACATTTATTATAGTCCCGCTTGCCCTTCCGTAGCCACGGCGTAACAAAGTGGAGCCGTGCGAAGGAGGGTCAGTCCCGCCATTAATAATCAAAAAATTGAAACCTTCTTTTGTTCTAACTTAAATTGAAAAAAAGTCTTTTTCCTGTTCTCCATCCAAATATTTCTAGCATTTTGCAATGCAGCATTTAATCGACTAAAACGACTTGGCATCTCATTCCACATGCGTTCTTCATTGCTCCCTTCTCTAAGGAAGAGTGAGTTTGAGTCTTGTAACACTATTCCCAGTCTTCTTATGAAGTCTTCCGCATCACCATAATACCCTTGATTAATCATATTTTGTCCATCTAGCCCAAGATTATAAGCTTCGTCTACAATAACTTTATTCTTAATATGTAAGCTAGCTAATTCTCGGTTCAAATCCTCTTTCCGCTTATTTGCAAACCTTTGCTCTTCCACACCTTCCCGAATCGGACCTTTTATCCGTTCAGTATAAACAGCTAATTCATCGTATACTCTTTTTTTATCATCTGAATCAAGGTTGTCTCTATTTATTCGACCTGCGGCATCTAGCTTAGATGATGCACTTTCAAATTTATTGTTAATCATAAAATACTCTGCGCATTTTGCAGCAAAAAATGCATTCACTACCGACGATTCTGTATTTTGAAATAACTTAGAATTTACACTTCGATCAACATGAGTAAAAGCAGATGGATTAATGCCCGCAAGAAAATTTTGTCTACTACAGAAACTGTCTTGGTGATGAAGAAAATTATTTTCCATCTTTTCAAATGCGTGCAATTGCAAGGGATGAGGCTCATCTCGATGTAATAATAAACGCATAGTCTCTATCCAAATTTCTGTTGCATGAAAATAGCTCTCCTTTATTAACTCCTCTGTTCTTGGATTGTCAGGGTCATTTTCTATGAGAAATCGCATTAATCCCATATTGCGTTTATTACCTAAAGCCTCTTTGTATAAAGGATTACTTGACCCTTGGCTCAAGACATAATATGTAACACTGTCCTCATCTAATTTTTGAGTCATAAGCTCTTGCATACGATCACTATCTTGCAATTCTTTTGAAATCTGCATCGTATTTTTTACGGTTCTTACATCAGGTGCAGACCAATTCACATCTTCAAGCCTTATGCCTGTTTGACGTTCAATAAAAGAGCGGTACTGATCAATTTGTTGACCAATAATTTCACGTGTTCGATTATTCCCTCTTGGATCATCATCCATTACGCGAAATGCTGATTCGTGCGCATGAAGATTGAATACAACTTTTTTTAGTGCAATATCAGCACCGTCTTTCGGCGTATGTCCGGATTCCATCCTTTGATGAATAAGATTCCATAAAGACTCTCTACGACAATTGATTGCCTCAAAAAACGCTTGAGCTTCCGCTTCGTACAACGAATACAATAGGTCTGCTTCATCAGGATTCAACTCACCCATATGAGTGGAAATTGCCATGCCTTCTAGTAATGACTTCAGTTTCTCTGCCCTGCTTCGCTCAGCGCGATTTATGGATTCAACTTCATCAAGTAGCACTTCGTGTGAAGATGTGCCTTGATATTTTTTTACTTTTGCAATTTTGGATAATGCTTTTGCAATCTTCTTATCTCCTTCTAAGATCGAATCTGCTAAATATGCAATTGCATTGGAAATAGCAAATCCCGATTCCATAATTGCACCTGCCTGCAAATCGGCAGCTTCTCGAAGGCCACTACGTAAACTTTCTGCAATTTGCTGATTTGTATCATTAATACAGTTATAAATTGCTTCAGTAAGTTCCACTTTTCCTTCGTGTATTTGTTCAAATATCGGGAATTCGACTGATGACCTAGCAATTACTTGTAAATAATTGCTGACTTCTTCCATATGCCTTGATGCATCTCTTTGATACTTCAACTCCAAACCTCTGTCACTCATTATAAATCCGAACGGCGCACCAGTTAGCACACCTTCTGTTATTTTCTGAAAATACGGCCGCTCATTGGAAGTGCGTTGAATTTCCTTCATAGAAAGGAATTTTGCACATATACAAAAATATGTCAAATATACTTATCAAAATAAGAACGGCCTCCCTGTCACGGAGGAGGTCGCGGGTTCGAGTCCCGTCAGCCCCGCCATTCCTGTACAATACTCAGGTGAAATTCGACCGAAAGCACCTGCCTTACCTCGCCTTCCTCGTCGCCTTCCTCGGTATCTTTTTTTGGGGACTCAATTACGGGGATCTGATAGGCCATGACTACAACTACTTCTTCCCAAAGCTGCTCGATGGAAACTGGCACTTTATGCGCCAAGGGCTCGCACCGTTTCTCTATACCCCGCACTACTGTGGAGGGTTCCCAGAATTTGGGAATCCGCAATCGATGTACTACTCGCTGTTGCAACTCCTAAGTCTTACACTTGATCTGTGGATTGCTGCACAGCTTGTAATGGGCATTGCGATGCTGATTGGGTACTGGGGATGGTATTTGTTTGGACGCGATATCCTCAAAATGAGCCTCGACTGGTCCCATGTGTTTGCGCTGATCGTTACTGCACACGGTTTTTATCTGATGCACATGATGGCAGGGCACATTATTTATCATACGATGCCACTGATAGGCCTCATGCTTTGGCTACTACTTGAACGTAGTCGAGACACAAAGCGTTCACTGATATTAAAGGCATCCGCATTTGGATGTATCGCCGCAAATAGTATTCACAGTGGAGGGTTTATGGTGGGTGTATTTGGAGCACTAACACTCCTCCTCTTCTTGCCATTTGTCATAATACTGCACGATCGCAAGGGCTTACGTACACGCATTGCAGCCTGCACAGTTGCAGCCCTTTTGATGACGGGCGGAAAGGTATTCGCCATCGCAAGTGTGATGCGATTTTTCCCGCGCAACTTACCATTCAATCAGCTACCAGAAGGCAGCAGTACGCTTGGATATATTGCAACAACACTCTGGGGTTTTCCGCAAAGCGAAGGGCTCTATAAAAATTACGGTATACCCGATTGGGGCGCATTACATGAGTACAGTATGTACCTCTCACCAGTCGTAGCACTCGGGCTACTATTTGGTCTGTGGCTCGTCATACAACACCGCAAGAACATGAATATTCCCATGGTACTTATCACTATTGCTCTTCTCTTGTTCTTCATCCAACTGATTCAAGGTCACGGCATCTTCGTAGACTGGTTAAAACATGTTCCGGTGTTTAAATCTCTTCGAATGAACACGCGTTTTGTGTATCCACTTTCTCTCCTTCTTAGTGCTGCAGGTGTTTGGAGTTTGCAACGCACAATGCCTTTTGCTTCACGTATTACTTATTACGCATCACTCCTCACAATCCTTGCCTTTCTCTCTGCATACGTACCAATGCTGATTGATGTAGCGCCACCTCGCTCTCTCCATTACACCGAAGTCCAGTATCACCTAGAGCGCAATGCAGGATTTTTAGAACTGAATGTGGAACAAAATATTGATATGCGCGGCCTAGGCCAGGCGGAATTTGTCCCTCTCTTTGTAGGAGCAAACCATGTGTATTGCGAAGAGCCGCTGCTCTGGGGAGATAAGCCGCAAATGGAAGAATTGAAAGCCGGTGACGTGTACTTAGGATGGGATGATCACTTGAATCTCTATAACCCTGCATGCTTTATCTATCCGGAAGTTAATGACTGTGAACCGGGTGATCGTATTGCAGTTGATGATATGGAAAACTTCAAAAGCTTTATTGCAGGAGAAAAAACGGAATGGAATGTGCCGATCTTCCAAAGAATTCTCAACTGGATAAGTATACTTACTCTTCTTGCAGCAATAGGAATTGTTGTACCATGGAAGAGATAATGAAACTCTCTCGTCGCCACATACCGTATGTCTTCCTTCTCGGTGTGTTTTTATGCGCCTTTTTCTGGGGTCTCTCTGCAGGAATACTCGGACACGATTATTTCTATTTCTTCCCGAAACTTCTCGAAGGTAAATGGCACTTTATGCGCCAAGGGATTTCGATGTTTTATTACACCCCACACATGTGTGGAGGGTTTCCGGAGTACGCAAATCCCCAATCCATGTACTACTCACTGCAGCAGTTGCTGGTCTTATTTTTGGACATGTGGCTTGCGGTGCAACTCACGATGCTTATTTCGATGCTTATCGCCTACGTTGGTTGGTATCGATTTGGAAGAGATCTCATCAAACTTAATCTGCACTGGGCACACCTCCTTGCATTGATTATTACCGCACATGGGTATCACTTTATGCACATGATCCCTGGGCACATTGTTTTCCATAGTATGCCAATTCTCGGATGGCTCCTGTGGCTACTCTTTGATCGACGTAATCATTCACTAAAAGGATTGATGATAAAAGGATCGTGGTTTGCTCTCGCTACTGCCTACATCCTCTACAGCGGTGGCTACATGGTTGCTGTTATGGGCATGTTTGCTGTTCTCGTATTGCTTCCGTACGAACTGATATTGCATCACCGCACTCTGAAGTCTCGACTACGTGTGCTTGCAAAATCCGTTGCTGCCTGTGCAATTTCGGGCCTACTCATTAATGCCAGTAAGCTCGTCGCTACCTTTAGTTTTTTACGATATTTCCCACGCGAAGTAGCATTCGAACGCCTCTGGGATGACACCAATATCTTGGTCTTCATTGTGCGAGCACTCTTTGCATTACCACAGAATAAGGATTTGTTTTTGGAATTTGGTATGGGCAACTGGGGTGCATTTCATGAGTACAGCTTCTTGGTATCGCCGATGATACCCGTTGGTCTTTTCTGTGGTGTGATCCTGCTCTGGAAAAATCGCGCTACTGTTGCACAGCATATGTATCAATTCCTCATCTTGACCGCAGTATCTATAGCTTTATTGGCATTTTTGATGCAACTGATGCAGGGGTATGGCTGGATGGTAACACCACTCGAGAGCCTGCCAATTTTTCGAGGACTGCATGTTAATATGCGCTGGTTGTATGCATTTTCATTTTTACTTATTGCCGTAGGTGTGTGGTGTTTACAGGAATGTACCCGTCACAGCTCTTTTCATCAGTACTCTCCGTGGATAGCGCAGCTCGGTGGAGTGATTACTATCGTTGCATTTGTCGGAGGATATTACGGCGTTCTCCATACAAATACTCTCCCACGTACTCTGCCGTATAGCGAAATCGTTACCGCACTGGATTCTGTTGAAGGGTATATGGATCTTGATGTTGACGAAGCTTTTGATATGCGCGAGATGGGTCACTCTGGATTTATCCCTCTGATATTTGGTGGGAACCACATCTACTGTAGCGAACCAATGCTTCTGGGTACCTCAGTATTGCCAAATACTATTACCGTAAATCCTGTTATGCACGAGAGTGACGGATATCTGAATATGTATAACCCTGCATGCATGGTGTATCCAAAGATAAACAATTGTGAGTCTGGTGATCGTGTTCTTGCATCCGACAACGATAACCTCGAAGCGTTTCGAACGGGAAAGCCTACGACATGGAAGATGTCTGGCTTACAACACATCACAAACTGGATTAGTGTTCTTACACTATTTGGAAGTATTGCCCTGTTAACTGTTCTTCGAAAAAAATAAATTGGAAACGTACCAAACCTTCTATTCCAGATACAACACAGGATTCTTCTTTACTCCTCCAACACGTACTTCGAAGTGCACGTGAATTCCTGTTGCTCCATACACTTGGCCAGTGTTTCCCATCCAAGCGATCTTCTGTCCACGTTGTACACGATCCCCTTCTTTGACATACAATTCTTTGTTGTGTCCGTAGAGGGTCACCAGCCCATTACCATGATCTACCTCTATCACATTTCCATACCCACCATTCCAACCTTTTGCTGCACGAATAACCGTACCATCTTCTGAAGCGTAAATTGGTCCACCAAGTACTCCATTTGATTTATCCTGCATGTCTACAGCGTAGTGCCCTGCACGATAGTGTTGCGTGTAGTAGCACGTCAGTGCACACGGCTTTTGTAGTACTCCAGGAGTCGGTGTCGGTGTAAATGGTGCAGTGGGTTGCACTACAACAACTACTGGTTTTTTTGTAGGCTTTGTAGGTTCGTCTGTCGGTGTCTCCGCATCTACAGTAGCAACCTGTACCTTCTTTTCGATAATGGGACGTCCATTCGGAACAATTAATTGTTGTCCTGCCATAATAAATTCACTCTTCAGGTCATTTTGATTAAGGATATCTATCATGGGTATATCATACAGCTGTGCAATACGCGAAAGTGTTTGTCCACGAGATACGGTGTGCAGCACTCCATCTACAGGCAATATCAATAGCTCATCTCCTGGGCGAATGGGTTGTCCTTCCTGTAAGTTGTTGGCCCATCGAATAGTTTCAACACTCACAGGATACCAACGCGAAAGACGTTCGAGACTATCACCATCTTTAACCGTGAGAATTGTTCCTTTCGCATATGCACGACGATCTCCCTGCCGTGTAAGTGGAGATGTTTTCTTTAGGAATCCTTCTTCGACTAATAAAAACTTCTGTGTCGCAAGAGATGGATCTTGCTGTGCAAAAGCTGCTTTTGGAATGAACGGTGGAAGAAATGCTCCCGCAGCAAACGCTATGACACATGCTATGCGTATACGCTTTATCAGCCAGAGGTGCGTTGGAGAAAGAGGGCTCATTGGGAAGCAACAGGCTCCGGTTCAGTCTTCAAAGAAGAAAGGATTATACGCATATCCTTGTATCGCTGATTGGAGTTAAAAAGAACAACGATATATTGTTGATCGACACCTTCGACAAGAGACATTAAGCACTGGCCCGCATCTGTCGTTGTTCCTGTCTTCCCTGCAAGGACAGGGCTAACTTCATGCATCAGTGCGTGTGTATGATACAACGAAATATTATCACCTTCTACGCTGGCAATACGCTCCCCTGAACTACTAAGGCGGCTTGCAATTTCTTCGTAGCGCAAACTAAACATCGTCAGCCATGCAATATCCTGAGGCGTAGACCAGTGAGCAGGATGGTCGAGTCCTGCAGGGTTGCGAAATGATGTACCCGTCATTCCCAATTGCAATGCTCTATTGTTCATCTCTCCAACAAAAGCCGATACGCTACCACTGTGGAACTGTGCCAACGTTGTTGCTGCATCATTTGCAGAATTGATCAGCAGTGCAGAGAGTAAATCACCAACAGTGTAGTGCTTACCAGGTTCGAGATATGCTTTATTCCCTGTGACATCTACAACATTCCTTGGAATGGATACCATTTCATCAAGATCATGATTCTCCACAATGAGCAAAGCGGTCATTAATTTTGTCAGACTTGCCATCGGGCGTTGGGTTCGTGCCTGCTTTGCGTAGAGTCTTTGTCCACTACGTGCATCAAAAATCACTACTCCAGATGCAGAAAGTGGCTCTGAGATCTCTATTGCTTCACTTGAAGGTGCTATTTGTATGCTCTCCAACGTTGAAACATCGAAAGATTCCGTGTCTACGGTCGGGAACAAGCCCAAAAGGAGCGCTGAAAGTAGCGATAAATACATCTGTAATATGATAGTCCTGATTACACAAGAGTAGAAGTGATATATCCAATTTCATTTGGTTGTAACTGGTGCGTAGTCAAGCGCTTAAGCTTGGCAGATTAGCAATTTACTACTGATACATCACCCTGTCTGTAACCCGAAGATCGATATACTCCTTTACCTCTTCGAAACCAATTTCTTTGAGGAAGGTTCTGTATCGCTCCATTTGTTCTTCTAGAGGATTTCTTAGATCAAACCACAACTCTTTTTGGTCGACGAGTAAGTGAAACTCCTGAGCGCGTAAATACACTGTCCTGCGCGACACTTCCTGTCCAAACTGTCGCAGTAGTGTCAGCTCTGCAGCATTCATACGCTCCAGAAACGTTGGTTGAATAAGTAGTTGCCCAGGATCTGGCCGCACCCCCCAGTCGACAATAGAAAACTGTGGTAGCGTCTCTGTATCACGTGCTGCAGTTGTTGCTACATATATTCCCTGTTTGGTTAAAAAATCGATACTGCTGCCAGTACCAGAGCTTCCTGCACTATCAGGCTCTTCGATATTTAAGCGTGCTACAAGTGGATGCAGTTGTATACGTACATGCAGTGTGCCTGGGTATGTTTTTCCGATACGTAATTCATCGATGTCTGGAATGCTTTCACGAAGCAGTCCTGCAATTTCAAATGAGGAAAGAAAGAACAGGTGTCTGCCAAATATTGGAGAAAGTGCATCCTGAACTTCTTCGATATCGAGCCTCGGACTCAGCCTGCTTACGGTAATTTCTCGCACCTCTATTGCTGACGAAAACAAGAGAAATCCGAATGCGACAACACCAATAAAAATAAGGCTGATCATCGTCCATCGCACAGCACTTTTGCGAAATCCATCTCTCCATACTTCTATTCTTCGCTTGAGTCTGCGCCATTTTTCTTTTCTGTGACTGGTCTTTCTATTCATGCATCGTTTAACATAACGCTTTGTATCAGGCGATATGCGTCTGGCAAATTTTTTGGGAAGCCGCTGAGAACGCTGTAATGGCATAAATGTATTATGAGGTACTCTCGAGTATGGTAACGATTCATTAGTCATTAGTCATTAGCCGTTGGTTTTTCTGATTGACTATTGACTATTGACTATTGACTATTGACACTGAAGTTATGAAACTCGCTATCGTCGCCGATTGGCTCCCCGTATTCGCCGGAGCAGAACATGTCATTGCAGCGATGCATGATATTTGGCCCGAAGCTCCTATTTTTACAACGGTTGCAAACCGTAAAAATGTTGGTCCTCTTTCGCATGCAGACATTCGTACAAGCCCTCTGCAAAAGTGGTACTCGCTTACGGGGAACCATCAGTGGATGCTGCCATGGATGCCGCGTGCAATAGAAAACATCGATCTGCGTGAATTTGATACAATCATCAGCTCATCACATGCGATAGGCAAAGGGATTATTCCTCCGAGTACCGCGAAACATATTTGCTACTGCCATACACCAATGCGCTACGCATGGGAGATGGAAGACGAGTATCTTGATGATTTTAATGTCCCGCATTTTTTGCGCAGGATGATCAAAGAAAAACTTAAACAAATTCGTAAATGGGATCTTACCACTGCACAAAGAGTGGACCAGTTTGTGGCAAACTCCACAACAGTGCAAGAGAGGATCAAAAGGGTGTATAACCGCGAAAGCATTGTGATTCATCCACCTGTAAATGATCGATTTTTCGAAGTTCCCAACCCCCAACCCCCAACCCCCAAATCCTACTACCTTACCGTCGGTCGTCACGTCCCCTACAAACGAACCGATCTTTTGATTCAAGCGGCAAATGCGATGAAGATTCCGCTTAAGGTTGGAGGGTCCGGAAAAGATTTTGAAAGACTGAAGGCGATGGCAGGACCAACGGTCGAGATGCTCGGCTTTGTACCAGATGAAGATCTTCCTGAATTATATGCAAACGCAAAAGCCTTTTTGTTTGCACCATTCGAAGACGCTGGAGTTGTGCCATTAGAGGCGCAAGCGTGTGGCACACCGGTTGTGGCATTTGGCAAAGGAGGAGTGCTGGATACCGTCGTTAATGGAGAGACAGGAGTGTATTTTGCTGAGCAATCTGTCGATGCCGTGACAGATGCTATCGGGAGATTTGAGAAGATGAATTTTGATACAGAAATTATTCGGGAGCATGCGAAAAAATTTAGTGCAGAGCGGTTTAGGGAGAAGATGCTTCAATCTTCAACATCTGTCTCATCCTCTATTTCTCCAACTAATTCTTCTAATACGTCCTCGAGAGTAACGAGCCCCACAGTGTGATCGTCCTCTTGTACAACTGCTTGATGCGTATTTTTATCACGAAATAGTGAAAGTAATTCATCACTGCGCATGTCCGCCTGTACCGTAAGTGTTTCCCGCATAATAGATTCTACTGGTGCATCCGTATTTTCATACAATGCTTGTAACACATCCTGCTTGAGAATCATTCCCTCAACTTCGTGCATAGATGTACCAAACACGGGATATCGAGAATGTGGTTCATGATCGATTTGATCCCATATCTCTTTTAAAGAATCTTCAAGAGTAAGACCAATAATATCTTTCAGTGGCGTCATAATATCCGCTGCATTTTTATCGTTAAGAATAAAAGCACGGTGGATGAGTCTTCCTTCGTCACTTTCGATGTGTCCTTTACGACGACCAAGGGTAACAAGAGACCGGATCTGTTCTTCGGTTCCTACTTTGCGCTCTCCTCTTTTAAAGAGATTGGTGATCCATTCAAGCCCAACAATGACAGGAAGCATGAGGATAGTTAGGGCTAAAACAAATGGTGCAGTTATAAGGGCAACGCGCTCTGCGTAATGAATACCAATCGCCTTTGGGATAATCTCTGAAAAAATAATGATACCAAATGTTAATGCTGTAGTGATCACCGCGAGCACAGCATCGCCATACATGTTAATCACGATTTGACCCACTACGATAGAACCAACAATATTTACGACGTTGTTCCAAACCACAATTGTTATCACCGATCGATTCAGCTGTTTATTTACACGATGAAGAATAGAAACACCTACACGCTTCTTTTCCATCATCGAATGCACCTCTGCATCTGTGATGCTTACAATTGCAGCCTCTGCCCCAGAGAAAAACCCCGAGAAGAGAAGGATGATGGCGATGACGACGATAAGCTCGAACATGGACGGAAGTGTAGCAGAGGAAAGAGTATCCGTATTACTTATTACTTATTACTTATATCTCTTTACTCTATACTTTCTACTTTCCACTTTCCACTTTACAATTCCCCCGTGCAACGCGACTCCTCCTCCCACAAAGGCGATAACGGAAAAGTAGCTGTTGTTGGTGGTAGTACCTACATCCATGGTGCACCTATCTTAAATGCACTAGCCGCGGAGGCGAGTGGGATCGATACGCTCAGTATTTGCTTGCCTGCTCTGCATGCAGAAGCTGCCAAGAGTTGGATGCTCAATGCGTTTATCCATCCATTTGCCGAAGATGATATTACCAATGCTGATATTGAAATTATTTTGGAACTCATTGCCCCTCTCGATTGTGTAGTGATTGGTTCGGGGATTGCAAAAACCGGAGAACGCGTACCTGCCCTCGAAGAAATTATCGCTTCGTGCACAACGCCAATGGTATTGGATGCGACAGCTCTTCAGAAAAACACGTTAGATCTTGTTCGTGGAAAACAAGCAGTGCTTACTCCACACCTCGGCGAACTCGAACGCATGGGTGTCAACGAAAATGATTTACAGGATATCGCCAACGAGTATCAAGCGATAATTGTTCTTAAAGGCCAGACAGACAAAGTGTTTAGCAGTCATGCAACCGATGAAATTACCGGAGGAAACGCAGGTCTTACTACTGGTGGCACAGGTGACGTTCTTGCAGGGCTTATTGCAGGGCTGATCGCCCAAGGCATGGCGAGCATCGATGCGGCAAAAGATGCGTGTACAATTATGAAAAAGGCAGGAGAGAAGTTGGAGAAAGAAAAGGGATATAGTTATACAGCGGAAGATATTGTGGCGGAGATTCCAGGACTGCTATCTTCTCTGTAGTGATCACGCTCTTCTCTCAATTCTCGGATCGAATTGACTGCCGTTTTTTAACAAAAGACGATGACCTCGAAGTACCAAAGCCCCGCGTGCGTCTTACCCAAGTGCACGGCAATCGCACGATTATTTCTCGCGAACCGATGGAGAATACCGAGGAAGCCGACGGTGTGATTACGGATCAAAAAGGATTATATTTGATGGCCCGCGCTGCCGACTGTCAGAACTTCGCGGTGTATGATTCGCGACTGCATATTGGTGGTGTTTTACACGCCGGTTGGAAGGGGCTTTTGGCGGGTGCCATTCCGGAGTTTTTTCGCACATTTTCCAAAGAATTTGGCAGTGATTTTTCTGATATTTTCGTGGCTGCAGGCCCCTCACTATGCATAGGTTGTGCCGAGTTTTCGGACCCTGCGATAGAGCTTCCTGGCATCGACCAGAAGTACTTCGATGGGAGGCACGTCAACCTGCAACACATCGCTACAGATCAGCTGGTTTCCGCAGGTATTTCTCCACGAAACATCGAGCGAAGCCCCGACTGCACCTGTTGCCACCCCGAAATGTATTGGAGCTATAGAGGTGGGGATACATCTCTTGTCCAATCGGGCGTGAGTAACGTTTTAGTTCTCTCACTGCTCTAATACGTTGATCAGACTTTTGTAAAGCTCACTGGGCTTCGTGTGCACTTTACTTACTGGTAGTCACACTCAACAAACACACGTTTCGCACCGAGACTACGGCTAGGTGCAAGGCATCTTCTTGGACAGAAAAGATCTGGTTCTCTACCATAAGTCCTGTTCTAGATGACTCGTTAAGAACCGGTTACGTTTCTTCTCTATCACCGTTCCCAGGGAGGTTAACTCATGGAGGTCTGCGGACCGTCATTGCAACCACCCACTTAAGCTCACAGGGGACAGGCGTAATCGGACGACGGTCACCCGGAGAAAGTACACGGATCAAACCTCGCCCATGCGGATCAAATGCTGACGGTGAGGTTTTTCTATATACTAAACATCCTATGGAATCTCTCACTAATAGAATCGTCAAAGCCAATACACTTTTAGCCTCCTATGCCGTCCCCCACGAGGGAAAGCTCGGCAGAGTGATACCAGAGCCTCCTGATGCCACGAGGTTCCCGTTTCAGCGTGACCGTGACCGTATCATCCACAGTAGATCCTTCCGGCGCTTAAAAGGCAAAACTCAGGTGTTTGTCTCGGGAATAGGAGACCACTACCGCACGAGGCTGACACACACCCTCGAAGTCTCACAGGTCAGCAGAGATATATCGAGGACGCTCGGTCTTAACGAAGACCTGGCAGAGTGTATCGCCCTCGCGCATGATCTTGGACATCCGCCCTTTGGTCATGCAGGAGAAGATGCATTACATACTTGGATGGGCGAACAGGGTTCGGGGTTCGAGCATAACCAGCAGTCGCTGCGTATCGTGACGGTTCTCGGGAAACGCAGCTCCCAATACGTGGGTCTTAATCTGAATAAAGAAGTCCTAGAGGGATTGATGAAACATAGCACGCCTTTTGATGAGGTGGCAAAGGATACAGAGGGTACAGAGGGTACAGAGGTTCGCGTGCCTTCTTTGGAGGCGCAAGTCGTGAATATTGCTGATGAGATCGCCTACACCGGACACGACGTCGATGATGGCTTGAGGGCAGAGCTCTTTACGGAAGACGATATGCGAGACATAAAGTTGATTCAGGATGCACAGAACATGGCAGTCGATCATGATACTTCGCTGCGAGGAGCGCTGATTCATATGCTGGTAAGCGATATTTATACCCAAACAGAGCTACATCTTTCAGAAGGGATTTTTGATCATGCTGTGGATTTTTCTTCTTCTATACGCACAAAGCTTGATGCATTGCGCGGTTTCTTATGGCAGAACATGTATCTGCACCCAGAGGTTTTAAAAAAAGCGAATCACGGAAAAGAGATTGTCATAAGACTCTGCAATCACTTTCTCGCTTCCAATTCATCAAAAGTAGATGAACTGATGGAATTGCATAGCTCAACGAGAGTAGAAGCGGTGAAAGATTATGTAGCAGGAATGACAGACAGCTTTGCCATGCAAAGCATCGCAATGTTGAAATGTTGAAAAAACCACTCATGTCTACAATAGACTCTTTCAATATTTCAGAATTTCAACATTTCTTTATTCACGCAGTTTAACTCCTGCGGCAGGTAAATGTTTCAATGGGTTGATGTGACCAGCTCCAGTAATCAGCTCGAAGTGTAGATGAGGACCTGTCGAAAGGTTTCCCGCACCTTTCGTTCCTGGCATTCCACCGCTTAAGCCGATGGGATCTCCACGCAGTACCTGTTGTCCTTTTTGTACATCTAGCTCACTGAGGTGACCGTACAACGTGACGTACCCTGCATGACGAATAGTGATGAAATTATATCCAAGACCGTTATCAGTAACGGATTCAACTACCCCATCATCAGCACTCGTAACTGGTGTTCCTTGGAGGGCTGGGATATCGATCGCGTCATGCTCTATGCCAAAGAACTGTTTGTATTCTGGGTCCCGAAAGATTGCAGAAATACCATACGTCGGTTCGATGGGCCACGATATTGTGATGACAGGATTTTCATCACTGAGTGTCGCCCCTGCAAGTCCGAGGCGCTTTGCTTCCCACATTTCTTTAAATGTCTGCACCATCTTGTCGTCTGCTCTGCGTTTTCCCTCGATAAGCTCGACGATACTTCGCAACCCCGCACGAAACTGTTCGTTGCGCTCTTCACTAAGATCTGGCCCCATCAGTTTTCGTTCTTCTTCGAGTCGCAATAACTGAAATGTAAGTATTTCGATGTGTCTCTCGGCGATTTCACTTTCGATCTTTGCCCTGCGGATCTCATCTTCTGCAGTATAAATGGCTATTTGTGGTGGCTCATCTCCTCCTTGTGCATCCAGTAATTGCGCTGGCTGAGCTGGATTCATCATGTGTGAAAGCCCAAAAAACGTCGCCCCGACGATGATCATAAGGGAGAACGGCCGACTGATTTCGATGTGGGCAGGCATAGTTGCTGTGTATTGTAGCAGATAGCAATATCAGAAAAATGCTGCATCTATGCATTCCCCTATTGGTGTCAAACATCTATAATGATAGAGGTAAAGGTGCGTAGCTCCCACCTTCGTCCGCCTCGGCGGACTACGGCGGGCAGGCAGTTTCCAACCTCGCTTGGCTTCATAAGAGCAGAAACGTATGTATAGTTCATTTATCTCGTAGGCGCTTAGCTCAGTTGGTAGAGCGCAGGTCTCCAAAACCTGAGGTCGTAGGTTCGATCCCTACAGCGCCTGCCATTCCTCCACTACTGGATAAACCCATTTACTTGGTGATTCCACAAATCCGCATAGACACCGTTTTTCTTTAGAAGATCTTGGTGATTACCGTCTTCTACTATTTGCCCTTTGTGCATCACGAGGATTCTATCCATTTGGCTAATAGTAGAAATACGGTGAGCAATAGCCAAGACTGTTCGGCCTTTCATCAGGGTTTCTAAATTATCCTGAATATATTTTTCACTGATAGAGTCCAGAGAACTTGTTGCCTCATCCAGTAAAAGCAGTGGTGCATCTTTCAGCATGACACGTGCGAGAGCTATCCGTTGACGCTCTCCACCACTGAGCTTAATTCCACGTTCTCCTACGAGCGTTTCATAACCCTTTTCTAAACCAGAAATAAATTCATGTGCGTGTGCTTGCAGCGATGCCTGCATGACGTGCTGGCTCGTTGCATCATGCTTTGCATACGAAATATTTTCGAAGAGTGTGCGATGAAACAAAATAGGATCTTGTGGCACATAACTAATACTTCTACGTAAATCATTCTGCGTGATAGTAGTGATATCTTGACCATCAATACTGATGGTACCCGCTTGCAGATCTGCAAAACGTAGAACTAATTTAAAGAGTGTCGATTTCCCTGCACCGCTGTGACCCACAAGGCCAACGCGTTGACCCGCAGGAATTTCTAAAGAAAAATTCTGCAATATTGGTGCACCACCTTGATAGGAAAATTGTACATCAGAGAATGCAATGCTTCCCGTGTGAATCCGCAAAGCTTCTGGAACATCAGGATCTTGTACCTCTATTGGCTGCATGATGATTGATGTCATTTCATCTGCATCGGCAAGTGCTCTTGTAAACTCCGCAACCGACCGCGCCAATGACCATAGTTCCTGTACCAGCATGAGAAGCATGCTTTGAATAAGCACGAGTGACCCCACTGTTAAGCCTCCATTAAGCCAAAGAAGCAACGCATAATACATAATACAAAACTCAATAATCATCATAGAGATTGCCTTACATCCATCTACCACTGTTTTAAAATTCCACGCTCTACTGCGCGCTCTTCGTTGGCGCTGCACGTAGGTATCAAAATTGTTCCGCTCGGCATCTCTTGTCCCAAACATTTTAATATTGAGTACACCGGTAATAGCATCAGCGAGTTGACCCGTTACCTTCGTATCGGATGTTGCATTATCAAGATCTCGACGCAATTGATATGGCAGTAGTACAACAATCATAAGAACGTACGTTACGATCCAACCAAGCATCATAAGGCCGAGCACAGGGTGTAGCCAAGAAAGTACTACTAAAGCGCCTATAGCTTTGACCACAGAAAACCACAGTGCGTAGATCATTTTGTCGTGCATGGCTTCGAATGACCGAACGAAACGACGCGTTTTCGCAACGAGACTCCCCGTAAAACTATTACTAAAAAACGTGTAGGAATGTTTTGTCAGTACTGCGAAACAGTGATTTGTGAGGTCTGCCATTATTCGTGCTTGCCCATAGACAATGGCCCAGTCTCCAATGCGAAAGAAGATGATTCCTATAAGCATCGAGGCAAATCCCATCAATAGATACAGAGATGCCTCTTGCCATCCAGAGAAAGAAACCGTTTGAAGAGATAGGGCATCAATGACTTTCTTCATAAAAAAGGCAAAGCCGAAGTCTGCAAAGATAAATGCCGTTGCGAAGCTTAAAAACATGGTTACCGTCGATTTTGGATACTTTTTTAGGGCATTCCAAAAGAGGAAAAACGTTGATTTGTAGTGGTTTCCCATAGGCTTGTTTAAACGAATAATATTGCTTTGTGTTACTAAAAAACCGTAGTTAATTGTAGTAATATGCTATCCTCTTTCCACTATCCACTATCCACTTTTTTTATGACTCACTTTATCTGTACCGGAACCTGTAAAGGCAAAACTGATGATGCTACTGTTGGCACGTGCCAAGCGGAGACTTGCGATAAGTACGGCGAACCACTTACGGAGTGTGATTGTGAGGATGGGGAGCATGGGGCAAGTGTGTAGCCAAAAGAAGTTCTGCTTCTATCAGCAATCTTCGTTCCGTTTCGGTGAAAGTAGAACTCTTGCGTAACTCTGCAGTTTTGGCCCTTAATTCTACTGGCGATAGTTTATCTATAACACCAGGTTTGTTATGTGCATCGAGTATACGTTGTTGTTCTGTAGGAGAAAGGGGGATGTTCTTCGTTAGAGATAGCATCTGCATTATCTTTACAATACTGTTTAAGTGACTCTTTGGTAGAGGTTTTATTCTTTGTGCCTTGAGCACTCGTAGCAGCAGAAGCTAGATCTCTACCTTCCAGTAGAGTTAGGTGCCGTTTGATAGGATACAGAAACCTCTCCTTCTCCAAGGTATGTCTCGATCGCTATGAGCATTGCTATATAACCATCTTCTGTAAGATAACGAACGTAATCGTCATGCTTCAAGTCTCGAAAATTAACACCAGGATTCAATATAGAATATTTTGCTTTAAATTCATCCAGTGGAATTCTGGTGCCTTCAGAACTTAGGGCAGCCGCTTTAAATGTTCTACACGCCTCGACAAAATTTCCGCCATTCATCAGTATCCAGTTCTCTACTCCAATTCCCCCAAACCCTCCATTTTCTACTTTTTTGTATGCCTTTCCATCTTTTAGTATTTGCTTTGCAAGCAGAATGTTCGCCCTTGTCTCTAGATACACCTCTTCACCATGATGACGACGAATATGTTCAAATCGTGCTTCCACTGCTTCATGTGATGGTATGTAATTAATCTCAGAATTCGGCATGATAGCAATATCGACATCGACAGACTTTCCATTAATCATGCAATCTGTAATACGAATTTGAAAGCCGTCATCGCGAAGAGGATGCGACTCTGCACTACCTCCAAGTGCATCGCCAAAAGATGTATCAATTTGCTTTACCTTCTCAAAGTCAGAATGCTCACCACTATCATCTATACGTAATGTATAGTCAAAATCATATCCTCCACCTGGAAGATACGTACCGCGTCCAGTAGAACCAATATCAAACAAGCGAGCACCGCCTAAGCTGTGATCTAGCGGATTCTTCATCTCTACACCAAATGTAGCGAGTTGTGTTTCAATTGTTGTTTGCACGGATGCTCCAATAGCATTGGTTTCAGGATCTCCAGCACGTAATACCGTTACATATTGATCGATATTTGCTGAATGCTTCGCAAACAATTCAGGACTTGTATTAGCATCTATTATCGCCATATCAAAAGCAGCACCATTACGAGCATCGAGCCCTACAAAGTTTCGACGCATAGTGTCAAATTGTTCAGCAGTAAAAACAAGTTTTCCATCTTCATTAAAAATAGGGATATATACTCCATGCTCAACAATATCGATGTATATCGTCGCCATTTCTCTTGGGTCTGTAAGCGTTTGAGAGAATACGACAAGTCCATCTATTTCTGACGAGGGTAGTCCAGTGCGAATCCCAAAATGAGAATCATTTACATAGGGTGTATGGAATGTTTCGTATCCTCCCTCTACGCGCATAGGACTTTCGCCATCCATATTTCTCGATAGATCAAATTGTCCTCTATTACGAGAAAGAAAAAGAACGTGTCCATGACTATTTGCATACAAAGTTGCAGGCGATCGAGATAATGGTGTTTCTAGCCTATCGGTTGATAGGTGACTTGATAGTACACGTCCGAAATCTACGTCGAACGGAGTGAAATCAGAATCTGCGTCCTTTGCACCAAGCATTTCTCCACAGGTTAATCCTCGTGACAATATCCCTCCTAAATATTGAGCATCGGCACCGTGCATCATATCACCCTCACTCAACTCTAACGATGATTCACCTGTAAACCCAGAAGCAAAATCTCGATTTCTGGTATCTGCTTCAGTACGAGCAGTGTTCATCATATCAATAGCCTCTTGCACCGTGTTAATCCCCAAAGGACGAAGGAATATTTGAGCAAGTCTATCGGTTGCAGTTTGCTGGCCTTCAGCCCCCAGTGATTCTCGTAAGCTCCTAATTCTTTGCTCGATAAGAGCAGGGTTTGCTTGTGCTTCATAGCCTTGACGCTGCCCCAAACGAGAATGGCCAAGTAATGTTTCAAGTTTTAATAGGCCAAAATGTAATACCTCTTGTTGTTGTGCGGTAAGAGTGTTCACTCCATCGCGTTCTGCCACTAGTAACAACTCTTCTATCCCAGATGAAGACTCCAAAAACTCTCTTAACGAGTTTTCCCCAGAACGAACATGAATAAGCATAAGATCTCGTATCATCAGATCCTGTACCCTTCTTGCAGACCGTTGCTTGCTACTAGTACTAGTATCACCCCTTTCCGTTAACTGCAAAATCTCTGGAGAGGTTCTATCATACACCTCATGATAAATCCTACTTGCAGGATAAAGCACCTGAAATGCTACCGCAATTTTTGCTGCTATCGGTAAATTATTCTTCTCAAATACCGAAGCAATCTTTTGGTATGCTGCCAATGGCTTATCCAAGTTAATAAGCTGCATCGCTAATTGCTCATCTAAAAAGCGTAACTCTGAAGAAGGGCTATGACTCAAGCTTTTAAAAATAGTGACAAAATCCATCCTTTTGGAAGGATTACATTCAATAATTAAGTTAAGATACTTCAAAGTAAATTTACGTTCAGTTTCGCTAAGATCTACAAGTGTATTTTCAAAGTTAGCCTTGGCAATTTTAAGAAGCACATCTCTCTGTGTAATAATATGAAAGTCTAGACCTGCATTATGTAGTGTAGTAGCAGCTCTTAGCACTAGGGCATCATCCCCTGTTGAGTAATCTGTAGAGGATATTATCTCTACATCACGAAGCCTCATAGAATAACCTGCATTCTCGCTAAGCATGCGAACAGTGGTACGTAATTGAGGATTGTCTTCTGTGAATTGAGAACGAAAATCTGCATCAGATAGATATTGCCTTACGCCCTCAAGCTGTTCTTGCTCATCACGATAAAATTCTTTATCATTCATGTTTTCTGTATCACTGCGAGCTATAATAGAAAGAGTAGACGGTTTGATTTCGAATCCATACTGCGTACTAAGAACATCAAGCTGTGCAGCCAGTTCTGGGTATTTAGCCTGGAGCGTAAAAACTATTTCCCAGCAATCCTTCGATCCTGCACCATGCCACGTTTTTCTACTACTTCCACCAAAGTAGTGCCGTGCAATGTGCGCTCCTTCTCCATTAAGAATTCGAGTTCTCATTTCTCGGTCTCTCCAAAGCGGTGCAAGTTCCTTATGCAAAACATGCGTATTTATGCCAAGTGAATACTCTTGAACAAGATGATTGCAAAAACTACGAAACTCGCTGTCTTGCATTAATACTAACAAACTGGTGTCCGAAACGACTAAACCAGCATCAGAACCCCCTGTAGAAAGTTCCCTGTTGAGCGACTGTGAAAAACCAAAGGTTTCTGCAAATTCCTCTATGACATTCCAGTTATCCGTACTGGTATACATATCTACAAAAGTCTCTAAACCTCGATCGGAGAATGATTGCTGACCTCCACGAACTACCCTCAATGCTGCAGCCCGTAGTGACGCATTGCTTACGAGCAAAGAATGAGGGGGTTTTCTTAGCGAAAACTCTATAGAGCTAATTTCAACCCCCTTGAGAGATGAGCAAATTTCTAGGATATCTCTTACAGCAGTGATATCTAAATCTCCTAGAATGAATATTTTGTCCAATTCCACTAAAGATTGGAAACCACCATTGGGCTGAGTGGTAAAAAGAAAGTCAAGAACATCGGGGTTACTCGCCACACTTAAGTACATATACAAGCTTCCAAACGATGGATTTTTACCTATATGTCTTGCTATACGCTTTATGTCATTGCTATGTATTTTTAATTCTGCCAATTGATCCATAGCAAAGAATACCTGCCCAAAATCCCTTCCTCCAGACATTTCTGGTTCCTGCTCTTGAAATAGATCAAGAAATTCTTCTGCCTGTGGACGACGTAATAATCCAGAGATAAAAATAGCGTATTCCCCAAAGTCTTCCGCCGTTAAATCAAGACCAGCAGCTCTACACTTCTTAAAAAGTTCTATAGGATTTTTTATATCCTTAGAAGCTCTAGCCAAGATTCTCTGAGCATGTGGAGCGACACGCATAGGCTTCTGCCCTATAAGGGTGACTGATTTTTCTCCGTACTTATCTGCTTGTACTTGAATATCTACGTACCCTTCAGATTGCATCTCCTGAGTCCTGCTCTCTACCTCATTAGCATCTACAGTTGCTCGTTTTTCTTGAACAATATTCGATTCTAGATAATCGAGCATTTTTTCAAATTCTTCCACGCGTGCATCAGAATCAAGTAGAGCTCGTGCTTCTGGAGAAACGCGTTCTACAGGTGGTGCTTTGGGGGGGGGGTTTTTGTGACTAATCTTCGCATCCAACCCATAAATTTTCCAGGCATTCCTGCAAGTCCTGTCTCTAATAGTAGGTCTGCTTCTGCTCGTGAGAAAAACGGTTTACCATCACTATCTTTAGCCATCAGAATT
>JAQCIJ010000040.1 GCA_027592135.1 bacterium
ACGCATGATGCTTCCTGTGTGGGATCTTCGATGCGTCAACTGTGAACGCGAGAGTAAGATTGCGTTGCCAATTTGATGCATAACTCGTTATGATGCTCGTAACCTTTCTTTGAGCCTTATAGTTAGCCCATTTCGTTTTCCGGGATTTTTACGCAGAATTGATACACTCTTCTGGATTTTTCTTGCTGCATTTGTCGTGAGGTTTGGCCTGAGTTGGCACCCAGGATATGGGTTTGATATCGGTGTATATCAAGGATGGGCACGAAGCGCTGTAGAGCTAGGGTTAGCTGCGTCTTACGAACAACAAATTGGAGGAAACATGCTGCCAGACTATCCTCCGTTTTCTATTACGATGTTTGCAGGATTTGGTCATGTGTATAAGTTTTTGTTTGGCGTATTTGACTTAGACACCATGAGCTATCGCATGTTTATTAAGCTGCCTGCAATTTTTGCTGACGTCATAATTTGTGGACTTTTGTACATGATTATTAAAAAATGGAAAGGCCGAAAGGCAGGGCTTACTGGTGCGTGGATCTATGCATTTAACCCAGCAGCCATTTATGACTCTGCCCTCTGGGGTCAAACAGATTCTATCTACTCTATGTTTCTTCTTGCAGCACTTGCTGCATGGATCTATGAAAAACGTGATCTTACAGCCATTCTCTTGGCGCTTTCTCTTCTGACAAAGCTGCAGAGTATTGTGTTGTTCCCGTTTTTTGCCTACATCGTCTTTTTGTCTTCGGACCACAAAGTGTTCTTACGATTTTGTATTGCAGGGATTTTTACAACGTTGATCGTACTTATTCCATTTGCCATAGGTAATGTGCTGCAATCTGTTATCGATGTATACATTGGTTCTGTTGGTGCGTACTCGAATGTCACTATAGGTGCGTATAACTTCTGGTGGTCGTTACTTGCCGATAAAGGGTGGCGTATCCAATCCACAACCTCTCCATTTGGTCTGATGTCCTATACCAAATGGGGTATTACGTTATTTGGGATGATGTATGCACTGATTCTATGGATATTCCGCAAAGCAATACTCAAACCACGCAACGTAGAAGCTCTGATGTACTGCAGCGCTCTTCTCACTGCTGCGTTCTTCTTATTCCTTACACAGATGCACGAGCGTTACCTCTTCCCATTCGTAGCCCTGGGTGTTCCTCTGGTCTTTATTAGCAGAAAAGTTGCTGCTGCCTATTGGGGAATGACCATTGCCTTTACAATAAATTTGATGGGTGTGATGCCACTTTCTGTTATTGATAAAGCAGCCTACAGAGAATTTGATACGCTTGATGTATTTGTTGCAAGTACGCAAATGTGGATGTTTATCTTCCTGATGATTGTTGCGTATGAGCGTTTTGCACCGACTGTAACTTTGAACGCAGATCAAACAGCTCTCTAATCATACCGCGCATTACACGACCACTTCCTCCGCATTGGGTTCCTGCCGTGCGCGGATAGTGCGGTACAGGGACCTGCTCCCACTTGTACCCTGCATTTTTTAGTCGCAAATAGAGCTCTGTATTAAAGAACTTCTCTGTTCCGTAGAGCGGACGCATTGTTGGCCAAAGGCTTTTTTTAAAGATCTTCATTCCACAGTTTACATCGCGTATCCACGTGCCAAATGTCACGAAGATCAGTACTCCAAGAATCTTTCCTAACACATTACGATGGAAAGGGTCTGCTCGTTTTTTTCTTCTACCTGGAACAAAGTCATAGTCTTTGAGGCTCGGGATAAGACGGTTGAGGTCTTCGACCTTAAACTGTCCATCGCTATCGACAAACGCAATATATTCTTTGATTGCCGCGTCACATCCAGAGCGAACAGCGATACCGTACCCTTGGTTTTTTTCGTGCGTAACGATGCGTACACGAGAATCTTCGAGGGAGAGTCTTTGTAAAATTTGTGGTGAATCATCAGAAGATCCATCGTCGGTGATAATCACTTCTCCATCGATACCTTCGTCCGAAAACCATTCCAGAGTTTCGCGCACAGTGTGCTCGATATTCTCTTTCTCGTTATAACAAGGATGGACGACTGATAGTTGCATTAGTAGAGATAGTAATGGGTCACTCGTCATTAGTCATTAGTGGTTCGTAAATTATTAGGGATAAATGCCAAAGTGTGTGGAGAATATGCTTCTCGCCCTGGAATGAGGATCTGGATGGAAGAAAAGTAACCAAAAACCTTTGCCACAGATGTAGCAGGACGACGAAGCTCCCCTCTCCTTCACAAAGGAGAGGGGTTGGGGGTGAGGTCGGTCTTGTTTTGGCGCTGATCCACAATAGTTAAGGATAATATCCAGATTGCTGTGCTTCGTGTTCTGTTGCAAAATACACACGATTTTTAGGGGCTAAGTTTTCTCCTGCACGAGAGAATACGGGGTAATACTTTTTTCCTCTCTTGGAAGCGACAAACTGCATACCGTTCGGTACGATAACCGATACTTCATTCGTA
The DNA here is from genome assembly GCA_027592135.1 of bacterium. GTDB lineage: Bacteria > Patescibacteriota > Gracilibacteria > Peribacterales > Peribacteraceae > UBA2170. The sequence goes on from JAQCIJ010000040.1 coordinate 2,462, forward strand.
AGAATGTGTGCTGCATCTAGTACAAAAACTCCACTTTGCGTGAGGATTTTTTTACCAAAGACGATGCGAGCAGATCCAATGACTTCTCCGTGAAGCAATCCATTACGGATGCCTTCGATGTTGATAGTAGGTATGGGGGGACGAGTGTCAGAGTGAAGAGTAATAGGTGAAGAGTAATGGGAAATCTGTCTACCTGTTAAAAATCCAGAGGATGCTGAGAGGCAGAAGAGGGCTAGTAGGAGAGAGATGCGATCGAGTGATACGTGAGGGGTAATGGGTGATGAGTGCACTGGTTTCATATTTTTTTCTTGGAATGATTTTGAGAACGAATGAGACCATTTATTAACATTTTTACTTCTTCTGAATCTCTTATACACACTGCACATACTTCCTTTGTGACATATCCCTCGTCATATGCACATGAAATATATTCAATAGTTTCGACTAGAGAACCTCTCGCATGACGATAATAATTAATAGAAGCATTGTAGTAATAACACCCAAATCCTTCAGCTATATTTGCAGGTATTGATCGAGAAGATCTGATTATTTGATCGGTCAATCTATACTGTTCTTCTTTTGGAAAGTTTTTTGTTATTTTGGAGATCTGCATCCGTAATAAGCGTGCTTTTTGCCAAGCATTTAATTCAAATATTGTTAATAAGTCAGCCATAGTATCAAACACTACGATTAACATATTACCTCTACAATACTTCTGACTTATTACTTATTACTCATCACTCATAACCCTCTCCCTCTTGCCATTTAACCCGTTCTACTCCCCCGCAGAACCCTCCCCCGAACCCTCCCCAGCTACAGACTCTAGCTGTACAGGAACAACATCAATAATCCGCTTCGTTACACTGCTATACAAAATTGCACGTGTCGGTGTGACGATCAGGTGATCTCCGTTGGATGCTTTTGCGTAGAAAGGATTCTTCTTCTTGAGGATTTCTACATCAACAATCGTTGCCACTGTCGGGTTAACATCCTCTGGAATATCGATAAGATTGCGTATCTCTTTAAGAATAAGATCTGCAGTCTCCTGGTTTTTGGTTGAATCATCAAACTTCATCTCCTGCAAATGTCCTGTCATCTCTTGCAACTGTGCAGATACTGCTTGGCGCTTTACTTCTAGGGCTGCAACGAGACCAAGAAGGGAAAGAACAACAATGGTGACGAGGATTCCTCTGCTTTTAGACATGCGGCAATTATAGCAAGCTCATCTTACTCTGTCACCTCCTCTTCGACCTGCGGGGAAGGATCCTCGCTCTCGACCTCTGCACCTTCTGCACCTTCTGTACCCTCTGTACCATCTGCTTCAGTTACCTCCTCTTCGATTTCTTCGATTACCTCGATTTCCTCTACCTCCTCTGTTACCTCTTCTTCGACCTGCGGGGAGGTATCCTCAACGACTGTCTCACCAGTACCAGTCTCGACCTCTACATCCTCTATTACCTCTTCTTCGACCTGCGGGGTGGTATCCTCAACGACTGTCTCACCAGTACCAGTCTCGACCTCTACATCCTCTGTTTCCTCTGTAACCTCTTCTTCCTGTATCTCTGGCTCTACTGCCTCTTCCTCAAGATCGCCTACAACCTCAACGTAGTATCCACGTGGGATAACAAGGCGAAGATCTTCTGATTCTGGATCCCACATAAACTGCATTTCATGGTCTGGGTGAGACCACATATCTTCATCGTAGTAGCGACGACAGTTAAACGGCTTGCCGTCTAGTCCAATTGGCTGCTGGTTGCGGATACAAGCATTCCAGATATCACTTGTACTGAGTGGTACTCCGCTGTTATCTACGAAGAATGCGATGTCATTTACACTTGCACCTGCAGGAAGACCCTTATGTGTTATTGGATCCTCTGTAAGCATTGCGTGCCATGAGAATGTAATGTCTTCGTCAGCAGGCTCTTTGGTTTCGATAGTGAATCCTGTTCCTGAGACATTGCGGATGCGCCAAGCCATAAAGCTATCAGAGCTTGCTGTTACTACTGGAGCAGTGGCAAATGTTCCAGATCCAAATGATACCGTTGCTGATGTCCCAGTTTCTACTACTACTGCGTATCCTGCTTGGTTATTATTAATAATGAGTGAACCGGACACTGTAAGGTCTCCTCCAATCTGTACATCACCAAGGATCTCAGCCATTCCTTCGATAGTGATACTTCCGAGTACCATCATAGAATTCTTAACAAGAAGACTGCTAAGGTTAAGCATAGAACCAGAAGAAACAAGGCCAGAGAGATCCAATTCTTTTCCATCGATCATCAACATTCCGTCTATGGTCAGTGGGCCGTGAACCACTGCTCCACTGTTTACCTCTAGCTCACCTGCAGAAAGCCTTCCTCCTACATTCATACTTCCATCGATATTGATGATACCTGGAACAAAAATATCTTCTGCATAGAGTGTTCCATCGATGTACAAATCTTTAGCTACACGTGTATCTCCACCAATAATCACATTCTCTTCGACAGAAAGGTTTTGGTAGTTTGGTGACCGCTCTGCGATAGCTCCACTCTTGGTTTCGAGAACAAATCGTAGCTGAGCCATTTCTGCCTCGAGTGTATCAACAATACTCCAGAGAATTGAACCAGTACCAAGTTTCATTGCAACGATTTCTGCATCGTTCTGTGCTTGGGTCGCTACAGTTGTACCTGTACCGATTCCTGCAGACTTAAGGATATCCATAACAGTATCACGCAAGTTAAACTCCTGTAGCTGCTGACGAACAACAGAGATGATGTCATCGTGGAAATTAATAGACTTTACTGCATCAGAAACTAAGAGTTCTACTTCGTCTTCGATCTCCATTGCGGCAATCGCTTCGAGAACGTGCTGTTCTACAGTATCAACTGTTACAGAGCTGTTTCGGCGAGAAATAAGTACGTTAATCTTTGCTTCTGCACCCTCTGCTCCTTCGAATCGCTCGAGAGCGATACCAACGGTTGGCTCTCCTGGGAGAGCGCGACGCGCGTATCCAGGTTTTGCAGCAGAAGTAAGAGCATCTCCAGGGCGAATGTTTAGCACTCCTTCTTCATATGGAGCGATAAGTACCTTTGCAGGGACCTGTCCGATAAGACCAATCAGCTCGTATCCATCAGGGATGATTCCACCAGCACCAGTGATCTTATTACCAATAAATGCTGGATTACTGGAGACGATACCCATGAGATTTGCATCTGCTTCATCTCTACAGCGTCGAACAGTATTATCTCCTGATAAGTCGATACAAACCAATTCTCCATTTTTGAGTTCATCGCTCGATAAGAACCATTCAGCGTAGTCCGCACCTGAAGAGTTGAATGCACCATCGGCATGTACCGCTCCACTTGCAGTTACTTTGAATACTTTGTTATGAGAGGCTCCGAATCCTGTAATGATCTCGAAGGCACTCTCATCTTCACTTGTCTGCAACGTCTTTACTACAAGTCCACCATTTCCTCCTTGGCGTGCTGTGCGGTACAGAGATACATCGAATGTTCCCTGGTATCCGAACTTAATATGTGCATTAGCCCCACTCTGTGTCTGCTCGTATGCATCCAGTGCAAGCAATGCAGCTCCTGATGCATAGACATATGCTCCACTTTGGAATTCTGCCTTAGAAATAATTGCCGCTGCTCCAGAACCACCCTTTATATCACTTTCTACAACAAGTCTCCCAGAAGATGTTAGTCCGTTCTGTGCATGAACAAGTGCTCCAGAAAGCAATACTGTTGCTTCTATTGTTGTTCCAGAGAACACTGCATTCAAGCGGACAAAGCTATTCGCTACGGTAAGACCTTGGCCTGCTGCCAAAGAACCTCCACCTGTGTCATCGTCTGACCAGCTGAGGTTTCCGTTTCCATCGGTCTTTAGGACTTTGCCCGTGGCAGATCCATCTCCGAAGGGGAATCTGTAGGTGACACCATTGATGATGAGACCGGAGCCAAAGGTGACTTCGTTGTTAATGGTGACAGCACCAGAGAGAGTAGATGTTCCTGCTACAACGAGTGTTCCTGAAGATCGCAATGAGTTGAGCGCGAGGATGTCTGTACCAGTAAGAGTTGATGTAAGAGTGATGAAGTTGTTTCCATCGATGGAGGTTCCTTGTCCTGCACTGTAGGTGGTGTTGGTATCGGTATCAGAAGTCCATGAGAGGTTTCCGTTGCTATCGGTTGCGAGGACTTT